>NZ_JBEZJP010000272.1:0-11110 GCF_040653175.1 Actinomadura sp. NPDC048032 | reverse complement strand
GGGGAGTTAGGCGGTGGGACTGTAAATCCGTCGGCTTAGCCTACGCAGGTTCGAACCCTGCACCCGCCACACCACGTGAAACAGCCTCTGACCAGTGCAAACGGTCAGAGGCTGTTCGCGTTCCAAGATCCCCCCGCATGCAGCCAGACGCCACCAGATGCAGCCGTACGTCACTGGTCCCGGAATATACGCGGAATGAGTCCGAGCACGTTCCCGCAGGTCGGCCCAGGAACGGCGAAGGGGCCCCGGAATGAACCGGAGCCCCGACAGCGTAGGCGGCATCAGTCATCGAGCGCATCGTCAATGCGCTGGTTCGCACGGTCGTGCTGGCCGAGGATGCACTTCGCGTAGACCTGCAACAGGACCTTGACGCTGTGCCCCGCGCGTTCGGCGACCTCGGTTGCCGGAACACCGGAGTTGAGCCAGAGCGACACCCCCGCGTGGCGCAGGTCGTACGGCCGCCGCGCCAGGGGAGAGGCGACCTGTTCGGGGGTCAGGGCCAGAGCCCGAGTCGCGGCCCACACATCGCCGTAGGCGGTAGAGCCGACGACCCCGCCCCGCTCAGTCTGGAAAATTCGCCCATCGTCAGCCGTCCCAAACTCGGCGATGTGCTCCCGGAGGATCTCCACCAGGACCGGAGGGATCGGAACCGTCCGAACCTCGGCCGCCGGACGGAGCTTGAGCCCGCGCTGCTCGTGAGTCCTCCCGCTGTCCGTCCAGCGCGCCCCCGTTTCAGGCAGCGAGCGAGTCAGGACCAGACGGCCCCAGCCGGTTGCCGGAAGATGGCAGTCACCCTTGAGCAGCGCCACCGCCTCAGCCGGACGAAGCGCCGCGTAGTACATGCACGCGAACAGTGCACGCAGCCGCCGGCCCCGCCCCCGCTTGCCCACGTAGGTGACCGCCGTCAGGCACTCCCGCATGAGCCGAGGCCCGATCACGACGCGCCAGTCCACCTCTTCGGCGATCTTGGGCGGGGTCCACTTGACCTTGTCGATCGGGTTCCGGTCGAACTCCTCCAGCTCTACCGCGTACTCGAAGGCGTTGTAGAGGACCGCCCGCTTACGCGCCACCGTCGCAGCCGCCGCCGGTTTGCCGTCCAGCTTCAGCGAGAGCGCGTCGAGCGCAGCCCGAACGTTGGCAGGCTTGGCGACGTCAGGCATGTCCAGGGACGCCTTCTCCAGCCACGAGAGCGCCTCAGCGATCCCCACCGGCCGAGGCTTCTCCCGATCCTGCGGAGCCAGGTAGAACGCCCTCAGCGCCCGCCGCAGAACCGCCGGATCAGGCGACTCGGGAGCATCCTCCCGAACGAGCACAGTCGACACCGTCGCAATGGTCTCAGTGAGCCCGTCACGGCTCTTGGGAGCAGCACCCGGCCACTTCATGTCGATGTAGGCCCGGCTGAACTCCAGCCAGGTACGCGCAGGCGTCTCCGCATCGCCCGGCAGCAGGGACAGCGGCAAGCCCGAATCGATGTCGAACTCTTCGCCCCGCTTCGCAGCCTGCCGCAGGTCAGACAGAAAGTTCTTCGCTTGCGAGCTACGCGGGAACGTCTGCGATCTCTCCCGCCCGGCCACCGTCCACCGCACCGTGTACGAGATGACCTTGCCCGCGTTGCTCGACTTGGGACCGCCCTTGTTCGGGCGGATCTCCCAGAACTTGACCTTGTACGAAGTCCTCACGCCGCCTCCTGAAGCGTGCCGAGCCAGCGCGTCAGCTCACTACGCCAGATACGAAGCTCGTTGTTCGGGAGCCGGAGCGCCTCCGGAGCCTTCCCGATCTCCCGCCAGCGGTAGAAGGTGCGTTCGGACACGCCTCCGAGTTCTTCGCAGACCTGAGGGACGGTCAGGAGTTCATCGCGCCGAGTGCTCACGCTGCCTCCGCAGTTGCCGAGAGTTCGGGGGTGTCGTTCTGTGTCGCGGCGTCGAGCTGGCGGCGCCGTTGGATGCGTTCGTTGATCAGGTGCAGAAGCCGCGCTTCGGTCGGCTTGACGTCGGGATCACCAGGCCCGGCGCGTTCCCAGACGTGCACGGCGTTCGGGTCGGCCGGGTTGAGCACGGGGACGCCAGCCTCAGCGAGCCGGGCCAGGACCCACGCCTTCCGGTCCGCCTTGTGATCGGCCAGGGTCTTGCCGGACCACTTGCGGGAGACCAGGACGCGACGGCCGCCGTAGCCGAGATGTTCGCGCCTGTGGGCCTTGCCCTTGCAGAAGCCGGGGGCCATGCCCTCCCGCGGATTCTTGGGCTGGATGCCGTAGCGCAGCCAGTTCGCGCACGTAGGCGAGCACGGCTCATACCGGAGCGCCTCAGCCATCCGGTCGACGTGCTCACGCTGCGCGCCAGTCTCAGGGGTGTGACACTCGGCTACGCCCTTGACGAGGTACTTGGTCAGGTAGCCGATCAGCTTGCGGGACTGCGGAGAGTCAGGCATGACGCCTTGCGCGTCGATCTGCCGCCCGAACTTCACCACGTGGAGCGGTTCGGCGTCGTCGTCCAGGCCGAGCGCGTCCAGCGCGTCATCCCAGGTCGGAAGGACTTCCCCCGTTGCAGGGTCGAGGTAGCCGCCTCCGTCCTCGCCCGCGAGGTCGTCCCAGACCGGCAGGTGATCCCCCTCGAAGACCACGCGGTCCGTCGAGGGCCACCACACCTGGTGATACGTGGCCGCGACTACCTGGCGCAGTTCCGCCCGCGAGATCGTTCCGCGAATGGCCATGTGCAGGTGGGGCGCATGACGGCGTTGCGGTTCGACGGTGGCGAAGTACTGGACGTCGTAGCCGACGAACCGGCGCAGGTTCTGCACGAACCGGTCGACCAGCTTGGAGAAGTGCAGAGCATCCCGCGCGGCCCGCGTGTAGTCGTAGCCGTTCGGGTCGACTGGTGTTCCGTCCGAGCGCACCCGCCCGTAGGAGTCCAGGGTGAGGGTAAGGAAGATCGAGGGCCGGAAGGTCTTGCCGTCCTTGCCCCGGTAGACCTTGCCGAGGGTGCGGGAGTCGACCGGCCGCCGAGGAAGGTCGGGGGCGTCCTGCCGCCGCCGCGTGGAACGTGTCCGCCGGCCTTTGGTGTCCTCAGCCGTCTTGAGGGCGCCACGAACCCCGGTGCGTTCTAGCTCGTTGTCCAGGTCACGCACCACGGCATCCCAGAATCCGACGTCTTCCCCGTCCGCCGTCCCGTCCTCGGCCGCTGTGTCTCTGGCCGCCGCCGCTTGCGCTCGAAGCTCCATCCAGGCGCGTTGCTCGTCGTTCGGGTCGGCGCGCGTGATGATCGGTTCCTCGGTGAGGTGCCAGCCTTGGGAGCACTGCACGGCCCGGAGCTTGCGCTTTCGCTCAGCGCACGAGGGGCACACCGAGGCCAGCGTGTGACCGCACGGAACGTAGACGACCTCGGCCGCACCGGTGTTGAGGTCCACCCGCCGCATAGGGACGGGTCGGATGCACACGCCGTGTTCGACCGCGACAGCTTCCAGCACACCCCGCGCCAGGGGAGGCAGGGTCTTGACCACCGCGCCCGTCTCCGAGCTCGCGCCAGCCGGAGCCGACTCGGAGGGCGAACCGTCGAGGGTCAGTTGCACCGTCACGCCGCCTCCACATCGGGGAGGGCGAGCGCGATCATGTCGCGGATGTCGTCATCGGCGACGTAGGCCGCCCGGACCCGGACAGGGTCGGGGGTGGTCTCCAGTCGGATGAACCCGACCCCCGCGCCGATCTCAGGGATGGATGAGATCTGATCGGCCAGGGCGCCACGGTCGCGGGCCCCGTCTCCGAGGACCATGTCGACCTGTTCGTCTTCGTCGAGGCGCAGGGCGATGCGGTCGGGGAACAGGTTGCGCAGGTTGTTGACCTCTTTGCGCGCGTCCTGCTGCGCCCCGATCACGCAGTACCCCACCGACCGGCCCTGTGAAGTGAGCACGGCAAGCGCCGACTCGGCCCGCTTGCGCAGATCACGCTCAGGGCAGTAGGCCGTCAGGAACGCCAGCTCATCTACCACGATGACCCGGAACGGGTGCTCATGCGAGGCCGTGAACGACCGGGTGACGCCCGCGAACCGTTCCGCGCGAGCGTTCATGTCCGCCGCAGCGTCCTCCAGGAGCGCGACCATGCCGCCGGACGGGTCGGAGGAGTACCGCCCGTACCGCTCGAACAACGGCCGCCCAAAGCTCAGTTCCATGCGTTTGGGGTCGACGGCCCAGACCTCCACTAGGCCCGCGAGCATCAGCGGCAGCAGCGCGCGGATTACGGACCAAATCACCGAGCCCTTGCCGGCACCTGTTGCGCCCGCGATCAGCACGTGAGTCCCGAGCAGGCGCAGCCGCCATGGCGAGCCGTCCTCTTGCCGTCCGATCTCCACCCCGGACAGGTCCACCGCCGACGCGTCAGGGACCGGTAGCGCGGGGATCGGGACGGCGAGGGTGTCGCGGCGGACGAACTCCAGCCACACCCGTCCTGGACGGTCCCCGACTCGGACCCGGACCAGGGCAGCGCCGAAGCCGTGCGCGAGGTTGGGTGTGACGTCCTCCCAGGCGTCGGGAGCCTGCCCTTTGAGCATCTTCACTAGGACGCGATCGGACGTCGGCCCGCAGCGCACCCGTACGAGGGAGGGCAGGTACTCACGCCCCTTGTGGACTTTGGTCAGGCCCGCCGTGACGAGGACGGGTTGCCAGTTCCGCCGGTACACCGTCACCAGACGCCACCGGGCCAGGGCCGGACGACCCACCCACCGCACGAACGACGAACGGTCCAGCAGCACCCACCCGGACAGGCCCAGGACGACGAGGGCCAGGACCGCGACGGGGACCGTCCACCCGAACCGGTAGCCGAGCCACGCCAAGCCGGACAGGGCGGAGACGGGGACGATGTTGCGGACGAGGAAGACGACCGTCCGGACAACCGCACGGACGATGTTGACCAGGAGCACGAGGCCCTCGGGCATGTGCCACACGGGCGGCGCCCACTTCGGGGCGGCGAACGGGTCACGCTGCGCTTCTACGGCGACGTTCTCACCTGGGCCGAGCTTGCGGAACTCCCATGCCATGATGGGTCTCACCTCTTCTATGAGCGTTCAGGGGAGAGGGGAAAGCGGGGCGGCCGGAGGTACCAGCTCCAGCCGCCCCACCTGCTTTCAGGCCGCCGCAGCGCCGTTGAGGGCGTGGAGCCGCTCCACCTCGGCCGCGTACCGCCCGAACACCTCGGCGAGCTTGCGCGCGGTCACGACGTCCTCGGCGGTCGGCTCCTCCGGGTTGGTCGGCGCGATGAGCACCCGCGCCCCAGCGTGCGAAATCCAGAGCTGCGCGCGATTGCCGTCGGTCGGGCACGTCATCGCCATACGCCCGTCCGGGTACAGGCTCACCGACACGACCGCCGTCCCGTCCGGCTCCACCATCACCGTCGTGTGGCTGTAGGAGGTCTGCATCACGCCGCCTTTCCCTTGCCCGAGGACCGGCCCGAGGCGGGACGACGGCCGGACCGGTACAGCCGCTCCACTTCCACCGCGTAGGCCGCAGCCTGGGAGGCCAGGCCCCGCGCGAACTCCACATCACCCGCGCTGACACGCTCGGGGAGGGTCAGGGTGACCAGCACCCGACCGGCCGAGACCGTGAACAGCGGCGTGCGCGCCCGAAACGGCTTGAACTCCACCGACGCCCCGGCATCGATCGGCAGCGACAGCGCCGACATCCGCCCGCCCGCCATCAGGCCGCATCCTTCGCAGCCGCGCCGTTGTCCTTGCTCGCGGTGCGGCCCCCGCCCTTGAAGTTGGCCGGGAGGACCGCCGACGCCTTGAGGCTGTAGGCCAGCCGCCCGGTACCGGAGTTGACGTAGGGCGTGACCGCCAGCCCCTCGAACTCCACCGGCACGAACGGGAACCCCGCCGGAGCCTCCGGGACGATCGGCTGAACCGGCGCGGTCAGCTTCACCTTGAACGTCCCCTTGGACTCGGGGTCGCCGTCGACGACTTCCACCGCCCACACCAGCTCACCGGTGTCCTTGTCCCGCGCCTGAACGAAGTTCTCCTTCGTGGAAGCGTCGAAGTCGCGGACCGCTTCGACACCGCCCTTGACGAACGCGCCGAGGGGGAACATGTCCCCGAACGCGACCTTGAACGGACCCTTTACCGCCATCGCGGCTACCTCCAGACGTCCACCCGTCCGCTTGTCCGGACGAGTGCATGTCTTGAAAGTACCTCAGCCACTCGACCGGACAACCTTAAGAGAGAGTGACCTGCGTCACATCACAAGTATCGGCAGGTCAGGGAGCTTGAGTCATTCGGGGACGCTGTAGACGTCTTCCAGTTCATGCAGCGATCCGGGCATCACGACCTCGGCGACGAACCGCACCGCGTCCGAGGCGTCATGCAGCCCAGCCAGTACCGACAGCACCGGCTCAGACTTCTTGATCTGCAAGAGGCGGGGTTCGTCCCCTGCGGGAAGTCGCGCGGTCATGCGCTCAGAGACGTGATCGATGCGCAGGCCCTTGACCGTGCGCAGGTGCGCCCGCAGCCCCACCGGAAGCGCCGCGTCCTTGTCCAGGTCGGTGCCGTACACCAGCTCTTGAGGGAACCAGCACGTCACTACCTCGGAGGCGACACCGTCCCGGACGGTCACCCAGCGCCGCGCCACCACACGCCCGATGTCCCCACCCAGCAGGCCAGCGACCGCATTAGGCGCACGCACGGATCCGACGTCGACCAGCGTCACCCCGGCCGCGGATTCGGGTTGGTCCAGCACCGCTAGGCCCGGCCGAGAAGGCCGCGCCGACGAGGCGGGCCGGCCTTTGACGAACGATCCGCGCCCGTGCTCGCGGCTGATCCATCCGTCCTGCTGGAGCATCTGGAGCGCCCGGACCACCGTGGTACGCCCCACCGCGAACTCCCGCACGAGCTGAGATTCCGAGGGCAGCATGGTGCCGGGCGCGTAGTCCCCGTTCTCGATCCGGCGGCGCAACTCCAGCACCACCCGCGCGTACTTGGGGGGCTCGAACTCCAAACCTGACATGACGACCACCTGACGACTCTGGCGCTTGACCGCATAAGCGCACCTGGCCGCAGCGTAACGCCCGCAAGGAGCCGCGTCACGGCTACCGGGCCGTCCCCACCCGCACTAATCGCGCCGCAGCGCCATGCAGCGGGGGATGCCGACGGGCGGGAAGCTCACACCCGTCTTGGTACAGAGAACCCCTCGGCGAGCAATGCCGAATGCACCTCGTTGACTCCCCGCGCGCCCATCAAGCGCACCTCGTGCAGATCATGCGACCACAGCAGGTCCAGCAGGTCGCCCACCGTCTTGGCGGTGCATTTCCGATCGTTGCGCAGGGCGTTGCGGACCCTGGTCGACAACTGGAGGCACGCCAGTGGACAAGCTCGGGATAGGTGCCCGCCTTCGTGCCTGTGCGGACCAAAGCCCACGTCGAGGGGAGCAGCAGGCAGCCCGGACAGCCGCCGCGCCTCCACCAGCAGGGCCAGTAGGTCACCGACCGTCCACACCCCCAGGCACGTGACCGGACATTCAAGCCCGATGCCGTCATGCCCTACCGCATGCGGCCCGCCACCGTTCGGCCCGCTCGTCACCTCGGCCACGGCCAGCCCCGCGCGGTGACGATCGCCTCCCGCAGCTCGCTCGGCCCTGCGGCCTCCACCAGGCGCAGCCCACCGCGGACCCGGACCATGGCCCACCATGCCTCAGTGGACAGGCCGTACCAGGCCACCACCCCAGAGAACTCCCGTTCGATCTGCGCCGCTACCGGCCGCCGACTGATCTCCGGGGACATCGACGCCGCTGCCGCCCATGACACGCCCATCACTGACACCCGCCCGGCGTCTCATCCGGCGAGCTGGCGAAGGGGACGGCAAGCACCCGCGCGATCCGCTCACCCGCGAACGCGGTGTTGGCCGCCGGGCACAGCGGTTCCAACTCCGAGAGCGCGCGGCGGTCCGGCCCCGACCAGACCCACCACCACCACAAGGCGCCCCGGTGAGTGCGGCACACCACCTCCTGCCGCAGTCCCGGACTCAGCGCCCGCGCCCGAGGATTCCCCGCGTCCGGTTCACCGGCCGGGTTACGCGCCCGCACCGCGCCATGGTCGATCACCTCGGCCGCCAGGCCCCGCCGCTCCAGGTCGGCCACCAGCGCCACAGCAGCCGACTGCCGCACTACGTCGGCCGCCCACGTCCTCATTTGATCGCCCACAGCCACCACCTCCACAGGAAGAAGAGAGCGGGACCGGCGAACGACGGTCCAGGGGCGCACCACCACCCCCGGCAGGCATGACCGCACCGCGCCGGGCGATCGCACCCGTATCCGCCTGACCGCCGCCGGCCCCGCAGCTATCTGGACTACGCCGCGCGCTCCTCACTCACCGGCTCACACGACCGACACGGCTTGCGGTTCACCGGCGGCCCCGAACCACCCGGCAGCCCCACCAGGACCGCCCGCCGAGGGTGAACGAACTTCCACCCCCGACCACCACAGGACCCGCAGTCCGGATTGCCCGCATCTTGCTGCTGCGTCATGCCGCACACGATCCGCCACAGTCCCAGCTCGGGCCCATCCCCAGGCGGTATCTCACGGTGGGATATACGCTCGGCAACGTCTGGCCACACGGGAGGGAGAGCCCATGCCGAGACGGGCATCAGACCCGATCGTCATCCCCGATGAACTGTGGGAACGCCCGCAGATGACCCAGGCCCTGACCTCCCGCGACATCGGGACCGTCTTCCACCTCCTGCGCCAGTACGCAGGCGCAACCCAGACCCAGATCGCCATCGCCTGCGGCCTGACTCAGGGCAGAGTCAGCGAGCACATGAAGCCGGGCGGGCGCCGCGTCACCGAGCTGGACGTGTTCGAGCGCATCGCCGAGGGCCTCCGGATGCCCGACGCCGCCCGCATGGCCCTCGGTCTCGCACCACGAACCCGGCCCGGCGTACCGGCCCCCAGGACTCCCGAGCCCAAAACCCACACGGGGATCGTGCGCACCGACCCCAGACCGAGCGGAGCCGATCCGTCCGACCCGGCCACCACGACGGACCTCTCCCGGCTGACGCGATGGCTGACGGCCAGCGACACGGCAGACGAGACGATCGAGAGCCTTGCCCGCTCAGCCACGTCACTCGCCACTGCTCACACCCGCGTCCCTGCGAAAAGCCTGCTGGCCCAGGTGCTTCGCCTTCACCGCCGCACGCAAGACCTGTTGGAAGGCAGTCGGCCCCGCCCCCGCCACACCCGCGAGCTACTTCGCATTGACGCCGATCTCCTCGCACACGCAGCCGTGATCTTCGGTGACGTCAACCTCGACCACCACGCCGAGCAGTACGCAGCCGCCGCCCTCATGCTCGCCCGAGAAGCCGGCACCAACGAGGCGTTCGCCTGGTACGCCCAAGCCAAAACCGCTCGATGGCAAGACCGCCTCATCGAAGCAGCCGACTTCGCCCGGCAAGGCTACGAAGCCAGCCCGCACACACCGATGAAGACGCAACTCGCCTGGTACGAGGCCAACGCCGCCGCCCTCCTCGGCGACCAGACCAGAGCCCGCCAAGCCGTCAAGCGAGCCGAGCAGTCCGCCGAGACCATCCACGACAGCCCCACCGACCGCTCAGTCTGGTCCTTCCCCACCGAGCGCCGCGCCCTCTTCGCGCTATCGGTGGCCACCCGGACCGGCGATCCGGATGGAGCTCTAGAAGCCGCCGAGATGGCCGACACCGCATGGGCAGCAGGCGCACCCGTCGCCCCAGCGCTATGGGCTCAAATCCGTGTCGGCACCGGAGTAGCCCACCTACTCAAAGGCGACCTCGAAGGCACCGCCGAACAACTCGCGCAGCTGCTCACACTCGACCCCGGCATGCGCCTGACCACCGTCACGCGCTACGTCGCCGACCTAGACCGCCGACTCAGCCACCCCCGCTACCGAGACACCTCGCTAGCCGTCCAACTCAGAGCGCAAATCCGCGACTTCAACGCCGCCGCCCTGACCGACGACCCCGACATGGAGCGCTCATGAGCCCCCTGCCCACCCGCATGGTCGACCGCTGGCAGAACCGCGAGGAACCCGGCCCCGGACAGGGCACGCTCTATTGGCACATCCTCGTAGGCGACCAACCCGAAGCACGCGACCTTGCCAACACCGCTCAGAAGAGACTCGCCGGTTTCCAAGGTCTCCACATGACGCCACCCGAGTGGCTTCACATCACGACTCTCGTAGTCGGCCCCAGCGAGGAGAGCACCGCCGACCAGCAGCAAGAGATGCTCAGCGCCGCATCCGAACTACTGGCCCCACTTCCACCCGTCAACGTGACGCTCAGCCGAATCCTCTACCACCCCGAGGCAATCGCCGTCTCAGTCGAACTCACAGAACCCTTGAGGCGGCTCCGCAATGCCGTCCACACGGCCACGCGCAAAGTGACTGGCCGCGAAGGCCACACCGAAGGCTCCATGCAGTGGACCCCACACATGACACTCGCCTACAGCGAGAGGGAGCAACCCGCTCAACCACTCGTCACCGCACTCGGCCGAGTCCTACCCACCACCGAATTCACGATTAACCAAGTGACCCTAGTCGACCAACGAGGTCCCGAACGCCTCTGGAAATGGCGCCCCGTCGGACACGTGACCCTTAAATACCTCTAACTATTGGCAGCCGCATCAAGTGCCAAAATTTGCTAAATGTGGCGATGATCAAGAAGCGGCAGAGCTTGAATCCTCGATAGAAGGAGGAAGGAATTGAGCATGTTTGCGCCGCAGGAAATCTAGAGCCTCGCCCCTGGATGGGTCAATTGCCAGCTTTTCCTTGAAGAAATGCAGAGAGCGGCGTCGCTCTTCAATAATCGCCCCCCAGTGTCGGACCCAAATTCGCAAGTCAAGGTCCTCGTCCTCATGTATAAGTCCGGGAGGTTGATTGCGCTTGCTGGAGAGACGACTTATATCGCGAGATAGCTGATTCGCCACCAGGACGAAATCCCATTTCGTCCCAGCGTCTCGGAATCTTTGATCTTCCGCTACGGCCATAGCGTAAGATTCGATCTGCTGGCGCTCCTTGTAGCCTATTACGAACGAGACGGCCCAGCACGCGGGCCACGCCGACATCATCCGGGAGTCGCTGGACGGCGCCAAGAGCATGGGCTGATGCTGCAGG
>NZ_JBEZJP010000271.1:0-11142 GCF_040653175.1 Actinomadura sp. NPDC048032 | reverse complement strand
GGCGTGCGGTCAGCGTTCGACGAGCCGCTCCGGCGCGGCGGACGGCCCCGTGACGGCGTACCGCAGCGCCGCCGGGAGCCGCGTCTCCGGGTTGGCGATGAGGCCGCCGACCTGCCCCGCGCCCGCCATCTCCTCGGCCACCGCGCCCGGGCGCACGCCGAGCACGTAGTCGGCCTCCATCGGGCTCACCGCGGTGACGCACCCGGGGGGCAGCGTCGCGTACGCGCCGAGGAAGACGCGGCTGCCCTCCGGGATCAGCGAGGCGAGCGCGCGGAGGACGATCCGCGCGGCCGGGCCGGTCACGGTCACGGTCTGCATCTGCTGCAGCGCCTGCCGGATCCGGGCGAGCTGCTCCCCGCTGACGACGCCGCTGGCGACGAGGGCGTTGGTCTTCGGGACCACGCCGTTGCGCCGGCTGATCACGACGGAGTCGTTCACCTTCGACACGACGAGGCCCCGCTTCTCCCGGGAGGCCGTGATCGTCTTGACGGCCCGGCGGGACGCGGCGAGGCTCGGGAACCCCGGGATCTGGTGGATGCCGCGCGCTCCGCAGACGGTCACCTGGGTCCCGTGGACGTGCACCTCGTCGATCGTCTCGTCGCGCATCAGCTCGCCGAGCAGGTGCGTGCCGTTCAGGACGTGGTAGACCCTGCTGGCCATGGCCGGATCCCCGCCGGTGTGCCGGGTGAGGACCTCCAGCCAGAGCTCGGCCACGCGCGGGCGGAGGCTGGTGGCGATCCGCTCGGCGGTGGCCCACGCCGGGTCCGCCGCGGGCGGGGGCGGGGGAGCGGCGCCTTCCGCGGACTCCTGCGGCACCTGCGCGGGCTGAGGGGCCGGTGCGGGCTGCGCGGGCTGCGCCGCCTCCGGGGTCCGCGCGGGCTGCGGGGCCTCCGGTGCCTGCGCGGGGGGCGGCGCCTGGAACCCCTGCCCGGCCGTCCCGAAGGGCGTGCTGCGCGTGGTCCGGTGGTCCTGCGGGGGCGCGGCGGACCACGCCGCACCGTTCGCGTCCGGGGCGGAGGGGGCCTCGGCGCTCGGCGCGGCCCCGAGGTCCTCGGAAGGCTGCTCCGCAGCCGCGTCCGCGGGCTCCTCCGGCGTGTCCGCGGGCTCCTCCGGCGTGTCCGCGGGCTCCTCCGGTTCCTGATTCCGGGGCTCGTTCCGCGCCTTCGGCTTCTCCGCGGCCGGCGGCGTCCGGGCCTCCGCCTCGCCCGCACCGGCCGCCGCCTGCTCGGCCGGTGCCCCCGCGGGCGGTTGCGCCGGCGCGGAGGCGGCGCCGTTGGCGGGGTCGTCCCAGGCGGAGAACAGCGACGCCCAGTCGTCCTGCGGGCTCCCCGTCGCGGTGCCGGCGCCCGTGTCCGCCGGCGCGGCGGGAGCGGGGGCCGGGGCGCCGGTCACCAGTAGCTTGTCCTGCGAGGGTTGCTCTTCCGGCCCGTCGTCCTCCTCCTGGCCGACGCCGATGGCCGCCCAGAAGTCCATTCCGGTGGCGGGCTCATTTTGCGCTGCCATATGGCCGCTTCCTTTCTCGTGACAGGGCCGGATCGAGAATGATCACTTCGGATCCATGCCGAGGATCCTCTTCAGGAGGCCGCCGCGGCCGCCCGCGGGCTGCGCGGCCAGGGACTGGCCGAACACCGGGTCCCCGGTGACGAACTGGAGGATCTCACGGAACGTCGTGTCCAGGTCCGGACCGATCCGCAGCGCGTTCAGCCGCCGGTTGTTGGCGGCCTGCGTCCACTCCAGGTCCTCCGGGATCATGCCGACGAACCGCCAGCCCGGCATCAGGTCCATGACGTCCTCCGGGCTGCAGTCCACGTCGGCCCGGGCCCGGTTGAGGATGAGCGACAGCTTCTCGGGGTCCACGCCGCCGCTCCGGGAGTGCCGCGGCATGGTGATCGCGCTCAGCCAGGCGCGGGCGGCCTCGAGCGTCACCCGGTTGGGCTCGACCGGGACAAGGATCGCGTCGGCCTCCGGCAGCACCAGGTCGGTGAACGTCATGTGGTAGAGCTCGGCGACGGGAGTGTCGACGAACACGAAGTCGAACGCCTGCCGCAGCACGGCGATGATGCGCCGGTACAGCACCGCGTTGATCAGCGCCGGGTCGGCCATGGTGACGTCCTGCGGGCCGAGCAGCGTGAACAGGTCAGCGTCCGGGATGTGCGCGAGATGGTTGCGCACGGACTCCACCCTGAGCGAGCCGTTCGCCTGGAGCAGGTCGAGGATGGTCGGCGACTCCACGTTCAGGTACCGCGCGACGTCGGCCTGCTGGAAGTTGGTGTCGACCAGCGCCACCCTCCCCGGCCGGCCGGCCGCGTGCAGGTGCCTGGCCGCGTAGACCGAGAGGTTCACGGCCGTGGTGGTCTTGCCCACGCCGCCCTTGGCGGAGGCGATGGCGATGACCCGTCCCAGGGCCGGCGGAGGGCCCTCGGCCCTGACCGTCGCCGCCACCGGCGTCGGCTGCGGACCCGGCCACCCGTTCGAGGCCGGCTGGGCCGGCATCAGGTTGTGGTCGTGCCTCGTCGCGGAACCCGCGTCCGGCACCGGCTCGGCCGGGCCTGCCGGGGCCGGTTGACGTCCCGCGAACCCCTGCTGCCCCTGCGCGGTCGCCGGCCACGGCTGGGAGCCGGGAGCCGGGGCGGAGGGCGCGGGCGGTTCGGTGCCCTGCGGCACGGCACCGGGCGGCTGCGCGAAGGACGGCGGCTGCGCCGGATTCGGGTTCCAGCCGCCGGCGGGGGGCTGGCCTGTGGCGGCGGGTCGCTCGGCGGGCGCCGGAGCCGGCGGCTGGGCGGCAGGCGGCTGGGCGGCCGAGAACGGCTGCGCCGCCGGCTGCTGCTGACCGGCGGCCGGCGGCCTGGCCGCGGCCGGCGGCGGGGTCGCGGCCGGTGGCGGGGCGGCGGGCTGGGCGGCGGGCTGGGCGGCGGGCTGGGCCTGCGGCGGACCGGCGATGCCGACCAGTGCCAGCAGGTCCGACATCTTGAGCTGCCCGCCGAGGACGTGGACGCCCGGGGCGAAGGCGTCGCCCCGCTCCGCGAAGTAGCCGTGCACGAGCACGGTGAACCCGCGGCCGGCGAGCCCGTTCGCCAGGACGGCCACACCGGCGCCCGGAAGGTCCTCGACGAACCCCGGGGCGAACATGAAAGCGGCGGGAGAACCGACCCGCCCGCTCTTGGACAGGTCGCGAAGTTCCGCCGCGGAGGCGGCGTCGTACACCGCGGAGAACCGGCCGGTCTCCCGCAAACTCCGGGCGACGCCCGGATCCCCCGCGACGACGAGGTTCGGCGCAGTTGCCATCACTCAGTGTCCTCAGCGCTCTGGTTGTCACCCGACCGGAGAAGCGGCCGGAATCTCTAATAGCGACTGTGCGGACAATGACGGATGCCGCCAGCCCCGGTTGCCGGACTGTCTCCCTGAGAGCCAACACAACCAGGGAGATGACAGCACATGGTCAACCTGAGGGCGGCGCTCGGACGTCTCACCGGGACCAGCCGCGCAGGCCGTTCCGAGGCCGACACCGCCACCATGTGGACCACTCCGTACGCCTGGCGCACCGCCGACGGCGTCTACGTCGGCTACAACGGCGAGGTGTGGATCTACCGCACCGTGCGCCTGTCGCCGATGAAGTGGGAGGACCCGGCGGAGCAGCTGTCCATGGCGGCGCCGCTGTCGCGGCTCCTGGGCGACCTCGGCCGGACGTCGCGGCAGCCCGTGGGCGGTCTGGCGACCCTGTCCAACAACCGCAACGTCCACCTGGTCTCGATCACCTGGGACGACCTCGTCACCCCGCCGAAGGAGAACACCGACGAGCTGCGCGCCTACCAGGCTGAGGCCTTCGGCTTCCTGGCCCCGAAGCGCGTCCTGTTCGTCGGCGTGCAGCTCCGGTCGTCGCTCATGGACAAGACGTCCCGCGCCGGCAAGGGCTCGCAGGGCGGCATGGGGACGGTCAAGGCCCTGACCGACCTGGTCAAGGAATCCATGGCCGACGACGTCCCCGACCTGGCGGACTACCAGAAGGACATGGAGCACATCGTCTCCATCTTCAAGCGGGCGGACGCGCAGGAGCCGACCCGGCAGGAGCTCGACCAGCTGGAGTCCTGGTACAACCTCGGGCGGGGCCCGGACGCGGTGATCGAGGAGATGCCGACCCGGCTCGACGTGACCGGCATCGGCGAGCTGGAGATGGCCGCCGTCATGCGGTTCGACCAGCCGATCATGCCGTCCCCCGACGCCCAGTGGGCGCTGGACGTGATCAGCCACCCCGGCGACGCCCCGCACGTCATCTCGATCAGGGCTGAGCTCGAACCCGCGAACCTGACGCGGGCGAGGGCCCGCCGGGCGCAGCGCCGGATCATGTCCAACATGGAGGAGGAGCGCAAGACCCAGGACCTGGAGAAGGTCGAGCTCTCCCAGACCTTCCAGCAGGCCAAGGAGGTCGAGGACTACCTCGCGAGCTCCAACCAGCCCATGCTGGCCCAGTGCAGCTTCATCATGGCGCGGGAGATGACCGACGCCACCGAGACCTACATGGAGTTCCTCGCCCAGTACTACGGGATCCAGATGAAGGCGCTGGAGCACCGGCAGATCCAGGCGCTGGAGGAGACCCTGCCCTGCTCCTCCGTCCGGGTGAACCCGTTCCTGCAGGACGTCAACGTGCCGATGGTCTCGCACGCCGGGCTCCAGGCGTTCTCCGACCTCGGCGACGACGTCGGCGTCTACGGCGGGCTCATCGACCCGGACGGCACGCCGTTCTTCGTCGACCCGCTCGGCGCCCCCCGCAAGAACCTGCCGCCGGTCTTCGGCATCTTCGGCGACCCGGGCAGCGGCAAGACCTTCTTCGCGCAGTCCGTCGCCACCCAGGCCGCGCTGAACGGCCTGCCGGTGATCTTCGTGAACCCGAAGGGCGGCGACTCCCTCTACGGGATGGTGGACTACGTCCAGCGGCTGGGGATCCCCGCCGGCCGGGTGTCGATGTCGGCGCTGGAGGAGTCGCCCGGGGCCTTCGACCCGTTCCGGTACGCGCCGCCGACGATCGCGGCCGAGATCGCGAACGTGCACATCCTGTCCGCGCTGGACGACTCCCGCGACGGGCTCTCGCTGTCGGAGCGGCTCGCGCTCGGCTCCGGGCTGAAGCGCGGGGCGCTCAACGGCGCGCGCTGCGTCTGGGACGCCCTGAAGTACGTCCCCGGCGAGGACGCGGAGCGGGTGCGCAGCCTGGTGGAGCAGCAGATGGAGGCGTCCTCGATGTTCTCCCTCGGCATCGCCCTCCAGCCGCTGCCCCGCCTGGACATGTCGCAGCGGCTCACGCTGGTCGACTTCGACCGCGAGCTCGGCCTGCCGGAGGGCAAGACCCCGAGCGAGTACTCGGTGTCGGAGCGCATCGCGCTGGCGGCGGTGCGCCTGGTCATCCGCGCCTCGCTGGAGATCCTCATCGCCAACCGCTCGGGCGTGCTGATCGTGGACGAGGCGTGGACCTTCCTCTCGCAGGCCGAGGGCCTGGCCTCGCTGCAGCGCATCTCCCGTGAGGGCCGGTCGCTGAACATCATGCCGGTGTTCCTCACCCAGCGGATCGCGGACGTGGTCACCAAGGACCTCGAGTCCTACCTGAGCCGGGTGCTGGTGCTGAAGCTGAACGAGAAGCGCGAGGCGGAGACGGCGCTGCGGCTGTGCGGCCTCAACCCGACCCCCGAGCGGCTCTCGCAGATCCGCGAATTCGGCCCGCTGCCACCCGAGGACGGCAAGCCCGCGCGCTGGGCGCGCGGCATCTTCCGCGACCTGTTCGGACGGCACGCCCAGGTCGTCCTCGGCCCCACGCCGCCCGAGGCCGCGCAGGCGTACAGCACGAACCCGGAGGACCGCCGCAAGCGCGAGGAGGCCCGCAGGGAGCGCGAGGAGGCCGAGCGGGCCGAGTACGAGGCCGCCGTCGCCGCCGCCGCGCGGATGGAGGATCCCGGCGCGACCGCGCCGGCGCAGAACGGCGCGGTCCCGGGGCACGACATCAGCGCCGCGCCGCACACGGGACACGACGTCACCGCCGCGCCGCCGCAGACGGGGGAGGAGCAGAACCCATGGCTCGTCGGCTGAGGCCCGGCACGGCCCGCCGCGGCGATCCGCGGAAGCGGGGCCGTTCCGTCCAGGGGGAACCGGGCGGCGCGAAGGCGGCACCCCCGCGCCCGCGCCGCGGACTCCAGTTGCTGGTGTGGGTACTGGCGCTGACCGTCTTCGGCGGTCTCGCGCTGCTCTCCGGGCAGACCGAGGGCTTCGGAACCGGCGGCCGGCCATCGCACGCCGCCGCGCCCGCCGTGTCGCCCGCGTCCTCCGCCCCCTCGGCGCCCGCCGCTTCCGCTGGGCCGGTCGATTCCACTGTGCCCGGCGCGTCCTCCGCGCCGGTTGCGCAGGCCGGGGCGGGCGCCGGCGGGCGCCTGCTCGCGGCGGCCCCGAACGACGAGCCCACCTATGACATCAACCGGGACGACTGCGAGGCCTACAGCGAGGCGAGGGAGTTCCTGCCGCTGCACCGGTGGACGTCCTTCGAGCTCTTCGTGGTGGACAACGCCCGGATCTTCAAGACCCAGCGGTTCGTCTCGATGATCGCCAGCCTGATGTTCATGGCGGGAGGGCTCTGCTGGCGGATCATCGGCTCGCTCATGGGGTTCGGCTACTCGTTCGACATGATCTGCCGGGCGGCGGATCCGATCAACTCCGTCGTGCGCACCTTCTCGCTGTACGCGGCCTGGTTCCTGATCCCTTCGTGGATCTTCGTCATGGCGGCGGTGATCCGGCGCTGGTCCAGCAGCGGACACCGCCGGGGGCCCGCGGCCGCGATGCGCCTGGTCACGGTGTTCCTGGCCGCGAACGGGCTGATCTTCTTCATCGGCGACCAGGCTGACAAGCACCAGGACAACCCGACGGCGGCGTACACGATGCCGTGGATGGCCGCGACCGTCCAGGGCTGGTTCACCACCGCGGCGGACTCGCTCTACGACCTGCAGAAGATCGGCAGGATCAACGACGGCACGGACAACAATCCCGTGTTCTACGACGCCCACCCGGACGGCGGGGCGGGCCCGGTCACCTGCGCGAAGTTCGACGACAAGCTCAACGACGAGTACATGGCCCGGAACAAGGAGACCTCACTCGCCAGTGGCAAACAGGCGATGGTGCAGGTGAGCAAGATGTGGGAGATCTCGCTCGTCCGTTCCTGGCAGGCCGCGCAGTTCGGCGAGGGGACGAAGCAGTTCCCCTCGCCCGCCCACGCGTCCTGCCGCTGGCTCGAGGCCAACGCCGACGTGAGCACCGAGAACAAGCTGGAGGCCTACGACCTGGCGACCGGCCACGCCAAGAACACCACCACGTCGAACTCGGCCCGCGGGTACTTCATCGACCCCGCCGCGGACGAGCAGATGATCATGATCGCCTGGGGCGCGTGCAAGGCCAACGACGACGGGCTCGGCAGCGCCCACACGATCCCGCAGTGGGACAAGGCCACCGACACCAAGGACAAGGCGAAGGCCTGCGAGAAGCTCTACAGCAACGTCACCTACGAGGACGACAAGAGCGGGCACCAGTTCAGCGTCGCCGGTATCGACGTGCTCTGCTTTCTCTGCGACAACGGCACGATGGGCACGTTCTACTTCAACGGCGACGACGAACTCAAGGACAAGCTGGGGAACTGCTACGCGAGCGAGCCCGCCTGCCAGGCCGACTGGAACTTCGTCAGCGCCTGGCTGGGCAAGAACCAGGCCCAGCGGCTCACCCAGGGTCTGCTGTCGATGATCGTCGCCTTCGTCTTCCTGTTCGTCATGGGACCAATGGCGATCGGTATGACAGTGTCCAGTGTGGGTTTGGCAGGGCTTGTCATGATATTGCCCTTGACATTGCTGCTCATAGGAGCGGGCCTGCCGCAAGGGATGAGACTGCTCAAACTCACCGGAGCGGCGGCGGCGGGTGACGCCCTCTTCACCCTTGCCCTGACGTTCCTGACCATGCTCACCGATACGACGTACCAGGCCATCGAGGCGACCACCAAGGACGGCACGCCGAACTTCTTCCAGCAGGTCGCGCAGGGCGCGGCGCCCCTGGTGGCGCTGTTCCTGTTCAAGAAGATCAGCAAGATCCTGAGCCTGGGGGACATCTCCTCCACCTCGGGGGCCACGGGGTTCGCCTCGGCCATCGTGCTGCGGGGCAGCGGCGACCGGAGGCTGTCGCGCAACGCCGGCCAGCAGGTGGCCCAGCGCCTCGGCCGCCTCGGCGTGGGCAAGATGCGGCTGGCCGCACTGGACGAGCGGTCGCTGCAGCGGCGCATGCTCAACAACCGCGCGACGAGGGCGGTCGCCGGCGTGGCGAAGAAGGGGGCGCAGCGGGCCACCCGCCCGATCACCGACTGGGCGAAGGACAAGTACGACGGCGGCCGCGCGAAGCTCCAGCACGGCATGAACGCCCTGCAGCGCAAGGCCTCGTCCGGGTCGCCCGCGCAGCGTGCGGCCGCGTACGCCGGGCTGACCGCGGGTCTGGCCGGCCTGACGATGATGGCGCCGCCGGCGGTGCTGGCGACGCTGCCGCTGATGGCCTTCACCGGCTCCGCGGCGGCCGGGCGCGGCATCCAGGCCGGCGTCAACGGGATCAGGGGAGGGCGCTCCGGAGCCGGCGGCGACGGGACGGGCATGGCCGCGATCTCCGCGGCGGGCATGCCCACGGCGAACAGCGCCCGGACGGGCCTGCGGCAGGCCGACGACTGGCATCGCAACATCATCCGCGTCAGCGACTCCGAGGAGCAGCGGCGGCTGATGGGCGAGCACGCCGAGGAGGGCCTGAACATGCTGCGGGCCCGGCAGTGGGGCCAGGGGCAGCCCGGCGGGCTCCACCCGGAGTTCACCGGATTCGTCAACGACGAGGAGAAGATGCGAGCGCTCGCCGACGCGGCGAACGCGATGGGCCTGAACGCCAGCCAGCTCAAGGTCAGCAATCAGGGGCTGCTCGCCCCCGACGTGGAGTTCGCGAACGGCCGGCCCCAGGGCATCACCGCCGAGCAGCTGGGCATGCTCCCGCACCTGTTCCTGCCCGCGCGCGACCGGCGGCCCCAGATGACCGCCGACGGCGTCCTGGAGAACCAGGACCAGCAGATCGCCCGGATGACGGCGCAGCTCAGGGAACGCGGCTACATCACCGACGAAGGCGAGATCGTCAACGTCCTGGAGGCCCACGGGCTCGACACGCGCCTTCCCGAGGTGAAGGTGCGGGTGGAGCGCTGGCTCGAGGGGGGCAAGGACGAGGAGATCTCGCGCATCACCATCGCCCCCCGGCGGGGAGAGGTCGCCGCCGTGGAGGCCGCCCGGAACTGGGCCAGCGATGTCGACATGCCGGCCCCCGACATCCGCCAGCGGCGCGACGTGGAGGCGGTGAGCGGCGTGATGGCCGCCGCACGGAACGAGATCGGAGACTTCAACAGGATCCGCATCGAGATGCCGGACGGCACCTTCGCGTCGGCCGGCAACCTCCAGCGCCAGCTCGAAGGGGAGATCCGCTCCATGGTGAGCGTCGCCATGGAGACCAAGAACCTGCACGACACGATGAACGCGGGAACGATCACCGGGGAGTTCTTCGGAGCGGAGTACGCCCGGCTCACCCAGGCGCAGCAGGAGGCCGCCCAGCAGGTCGACAGGCTGAGCGCCATGTTCCGGGACGCGGTCGACGCGTCCCGCTCGGCGCGGGGCGTCTGCGAACTGCGGGTGCAGATGGCCGATCCGAACAGCATGATCGACGCCGATGAGCTGACGCGGCTCGCCGACCAGATCACCAAGAACAACCAGCAGGCGCAGCAGCAGATGCACCAGGAGATCGACAGGCTGGTCGGTGCCATCTCCCAGCGGCCGACCGACTCGGGGGCCGCGGCGGGGATCCTCCGCAGCCTCGACGAGCTGCGGGACGTGTTCGACAGGGAGGGCCGCGGCGAACGCTCGGAGAACCAGGCGGTGATCGACCGGCTGAGCGACCTGGAGCGGTCGCTCCAGGACAGCAGGCGGATGACCCAGGTCGACCCCCGGCTGGCGGCGAACGCGAACACCCCGGTCGACATCCGCAGGGTGCTGCGGGACATGTACCGGGACGAGATGGCCAGAACCTAGGCTGCGTTCTCGCAGTCCCGGCCCGCATCCGCTCGCCTCCGGCTTCGCTCCACCGGCCAGGTCACGCGTTCGCGCGCGTGGCCGAGGTCTCTGCGGACGGGACCTAGCCGGAAGGCGCCGGGAGCCGAAAGAAGAACCGGCCTCCACCCCACTGGGGTGGAGGCCGGTCGTCGTCGGGGTTCGGGTCGTGTTCCCGCAGGTCCAGGGAACCTGCGCCTGCGAAGGTGTTCAGTTGGCGTCCTTGAGGACGGTCTCGCAGTAGGCGGTGTCGTGCTGCTTGAGGCACGACTCGAACTCGGTGACCTTCTGCTCGAACTCCGTCGTGGAGTCGATGACCTTCCAGTCGTACTCGTCCGGGCCGAAGGTCTGGTCGAAGTGGATGCGGGCCCCGCCGTCGATGGCGTTGCCCCGGACCGGCCCGTAGTCGCCCAGGCCGTTGAGGGTGAACCCGCTGGGGGTACCGGACCCGTTGATCTGCTGTGCGTTCGGCAGGCGGGCCGGCTTGCCCTCGGCGTCGAAGTGCACCAGCGTGTACTTCCCCGTGACCTGTCCCCCCTGGGGGTGGAACTGGAGGTCCAGCATGGCGTGCTGCTCGCCGTGCTTGAGCATCAGGATGAGCTCGCGGGGCTCGTTCGCCGGGGCCGTCGCGCTGGGCTTGGGGTCGGTCTGGTCGCTGGCGCTGTCCGAGCCGGTCATCTTGACGAGACCGAACGTCAGGCCGGCGGCGGCCAGTGCGGCCACGACGGCCAGGACGATGAGCTGGATGCGTCGGTTGTTCGGCTGCTCGCTGTTCACGGTATTTCCCTTCGGTGAAGGCGCGAGAAGCCGGGTGATGGACCCGGCTTCTGTACGCGTCTGATGAGATGCGAACAAGGCCGGGTCGGCTTTGTTTGCAATGTGCCCATCAATTGTCGCGCACACGGCACCCTGTTCGCAAGCGAAAAGTGCAGTGTGGCCGTTTCTGGGGCGAGCTCGTGAACTGAGCGCAGGCACAATGAAGAAGGCCGTTACGCCGATTCCGCGTGCCGAT
>NZ_JBEZJP010000270.1:0-11150 GCF_040653175.1 Actinomadura sp. NPDC048032 | reverse complement strand
TGCGCTGTCCGCCGCCGGCCATGACGTCGTGGTCCTGACCAGGCGCCCGGAGCACGCCCACGAGGTCGGCGGCACGTCTACCGCCTCGCCGCCCGGTGCGGGGCCGGACCCGGACGAGATCGCCGGGTCGCCGTGGTCGGTGAGGCTGACCTGCCCTGCCCCCTGCCCCGCTTCACCCTGCTCAGGGACGTCGACGGGGTCGGCCGGTGGGCTGAGCGGCTGCGGGGGTCGCCTGCTCGCCTCGGTGAGCAGCGCGACGGCACGCTCGTTGGCCGCCTCCAGCACGGGCGGGAGGCTCTGGACGAACTCGTCCGCCCGAGCCGCCTCGGTGACCTCCTGCACGAGCCGTTCGGCGCGTGCACCGACGGAGTCTCCGCGGCCGGCGAAGGCGGCGACGCCGTCCAGCACTCCCCATTGGACGCCTTCGAGGGCGCGCAGCACGGCCGGGGCGGAGACGAGAGCGGATCCGAGAACCTGGTCGGAGACGTCGTAGTCGGCTTCCGCGAGCGCCTGGACGAGGGGGGTGCTCTGGTCGCGGACGACGGAGAGCCGGGCGAGCAGGTCGGCTGCGTGCCGGGCGGAGCGGCGGCGCGGGGTATCGGGGTCCTGGGTGCCGAGGGACGGGGCGCGGGTCTCCAGAGCCCGGCGCACGTCGTTGACCGGCGCTTCCAGGGCTCGGGCCTTCTCCCGGATCTGCTCGGCGAGGCCCCGGATGTTCCGGCCGGAAAGGGTCTCGGGGGCGCTGACGCCGAAGAGTGCGGCGGCACGCGCACGGGCCTTGGCGTACTGCTGCTCGGAGGGTTTGGGCTGGTCGCGCAGGGCCCAGCCGCTGCCGACCGCCTCAAGCCCGGGGAACTGTTCGGGCTTACCTCCGTTGAGCACCCAGTCGCGGTCGGCGAGGAGGGCGTACACGGCGATGATGAGGCTGGAGACGGGCTTGTCCAGACCGGTCCAGCCGTATTCGGCGATCCACTGGCGGATCTCCTCGACGGGGTAGTCGCCACCGGCGCGGCCGTGCCGGGCGGCAATCTGGTCAATGCGGCGCCGCCATTCGAAGGAGACGTTGAGCGGCCCGTCGTGGACCTCGCCGAGTTCCAGGGGGTGGACGATGCGCTTGAGCAGGCCGAGCTTGTCGCGGTCGACGACCGTCCGGCCTGAGCGGTCCTCCATCGCCTTGGTGATCCAGGCCAGGACCGTCTTGAGCTCGCCTATGGTGACGGCCTTGCGCGTGTGCGTCAGGTCCAGGTCGGGGTGCTTGGGATAGATCCGGGAGTACAGGCCGTCGGCCAGAGCGAGCATGTTGTACTCGAAACCGGCGCCCCCCTGGAGTCGCGGCCGGTCGTGGCCGGGCCGCAGTGACAGGACATGCTGCCCGTCCCGAACCTCGGCGGAGACGTTGCCGTCGTCGCTCGCGGAGATGCCGTAGAGCTGCTGGAGGAGGGCGGTGAGCTGCGAGGCGACGTTCTCGGCCTGCGCCTGGAGCTGGTGCCGGACGCGGATGCGCTGGTCCGAGGCCAGGTGCGAGGCGTAGTCGTCGAGCCGGTCGCGTTCGAGCAGGTAGCAGATCTTCAGGAGTCGTCCGAGCTGGTTGGCCTTCTGCGTGGACAGGTGGTCGGGCAGCCAGACGAGGGTGTCGGCCTCGAACCCGGCGCGGCGCAGTTCGTCGACCCGCCCGGCGTCGTCGCTCGGGTATTTGCCGTGCACGTCGAAGGGGTAGTCCACGACGAACCGGATCCGGCCCTCCACGGATGGCCTGAACTGATCGTCGGGCAGCACGGCCGAGTCGCGGACGTTCTCGAAGACGAACTCGACCGTGCGCCTGCTCCCCCGCCAGACGATGTCGCGTTCGGAGACGAACGCGCCGGTGTCGCTGACGCCGAGCAGCTCCCAGAGCTGGTTCTTCACCCAGATGCGCCGGGCGCCGAGGTTGTCCTGCTCGCCGACCTGCTCCAGCAGCGGCTCGACGTCCAGGTCGGACAGGTGCAGCGTGAACACCGGGTCGCGGTCGCCGTCAGCGCGGATCTCGCCGAAACCGGCGGCGATCAGTTCGCGCAGCCGGGTGCCGACGACGCTGCCGGGCGTCGACAGCCGCGACTGGATGGAGCCCTGGTTGAGGGCGGCGAGCCGGGCGCCGGTGAGCCTGCTGAGCGCGGAGACGTCGGGCGCGAGCGCGGACAGGATCAGCGTCTTGACGATCCGGTCGTCGGCGCGGAAGTCCTTGTGCTCCTCCGACCCGTACTTCTCCCGCAGGTGCGCGCGGACCTTGGCGTGGAAGTGCCGGGCGGTCTCGGCCTCCTGCTTGAGGTGGTCGGTGAACGCCTCGCCGACGTCGCGGCCAAGGACGTCCCACAGGTCGCCGAGCGGGATGAGGTCGCCGAGCCGCAGGTCGTCGCGGCGCCGCGACAGCATCGTGTTGAGCAGCTTCAGTCCGGTGCGTTCCCGTTGCAGCGCCCCCGCCAGGGCGACGAGGACGTTGAGCAGGGCCGGGGACAGCGGGTAGACGTCGCGAAAGTCGTTCCAGTCGGCCTGTGTGGCACCGTGCGCGTCGAGCAGAGCGTCCTTGACGGCGGCGTTGTAGGACTCGACCTTCGCGAACGCCTCGTCCAGGGCGTGCTCCATGCCGGCCTTGGGGCGCAGGATCCGCGTCTTGATGATCTCAGGGAGGTTGCTGTCCTCCAGGTTCACGACCTTGAACCGCCCCGCGAGGTACTGCACGGCCGCTTCGAGGTTCTTGACGTCGGCGCCGACCACGTCCTCGCCGACGAGCTGGGACAGGTTCCGCTGCCGGGAGATGAACGACACGATCGGCACCGGCCGGTCGCTGTCGCCGGACTCGATCAGCTTGACGAGCTTGCTGACCTCGTTGTTCACCTTCTCCTGGTTGGACATGTGCGCCTGCAGCCACAGGATCAGCTCGTCCAGGAACAGGATGAGGCCGGTGTAGCCGTGCTGCTGCGCGTGCCGGCTCATGACCGCGAGGCCGTTCTCCAGGGGGAGGTAAGTCTCGGCGGCGCCTCGCGCGCCGTAGGCGTAGGTGGAGAACGGGCCATCGAGCAGCGCCGACTCGAGGGCCGTGCGCAGAGGGTCGCCGGGCGGCGCCTCCAGCGCTTGGTCGAGGTCGGCGCTGCTCCACCGGGAGCTGGACGCACCGCCGAGGTCGAGGTTCGGGAGGTCGTCGTCGGGTTCGGGCCGGGCGGGCGCGGAGCCACCGAGCCACTGGGCGAACTTGGCGTCGTCGGCGAGGAATTCGCGCTGCCGGCGCGCGTCCCGCAGCATCGCGTCGGAGCGGTGGACGGCCGGGCTGGACAGGCCGAGCCGCCGCGCCTCCGCCGCGTAGCCGCCGAGGATCGCCGAGTCGAGGTCGGTGACGCCGACGAGGTGGAACGGCACCATCATGAACTTCTGGTCGCGCAGCCAGTCGTCGTGCTCGGCGACGAGTTCCTGGAACTCGGCCTTGCGCCGCGCCGCCGGATGGTTCTCCAGGAGCGCGTGGAGCACGGTCATGAAGTGGCTCTTGCCGGAGCCGAACGACCCGTGCAGGTAGGCGGCGTTCGACTTGCCGCCCCGCACCGACGCCTTCACCAGGTTCAGCGAGTCGCGGAAGGCCTGCCTGAGCTGGCCGGTGACGACGTACTCGTCGATGCGCTGGTCGGCCTCGTCGAACCCGCCGGTCAGCTCGACCTTGTAGTCACCGGCGAGGACCTCTTCGGGGATGTCCAGAACGTCCCGCAGGTACAGTTCCGCCGCCCGTTCCGCCACCCGTCGACTCCCCTCGTCTCACCTGCGCGCACTCCCCTGCGACGCGCCTCAAAGATAGTGCCGCGCGGGCCCGTCCCGGACCCCCCGCGCCCGATTCCGCGGGCCATCCGGTCACCCGGCGGCCCGGCTGGCCGAAGCCGGTCACGGCCCATGGTCGAGAAGCCTCCACGGAAGGCCGCCGGGGTCGACCCCGGCCTGCTCCAAGAGTCCGGCTCACGCCCGGCAAAGGCCGCCCTTACCCGGGTGGCGCTCCATCAACTGAAGTGATCCGAGCCGCGGCGACCCAGAAGTGACTCTCGGCTGGGCTCGCCGGAGGCATCCCACGACTCGGGGGGCGGGCCCAGGATCCTCCTCGCCGCCTTGATCACAAACCACCCTGACAGGCAGTTCCCGCCCCGGAGCGCGGCGGAGACGGCGACGCCGGCACTCCGCTCAGCCCATGCGAACACCGAAAGCCCCGGCCGAAGCTCGTCGGCCGGGGCTCCGTCCGGTCACTGACCCCTCGGTGGCAGTGCCCGCGGCCCTGTGGTCAGGTATCGGGGTGGACGTCGACCAGTTCTTCAGTTTCGGGCCGAGTGCGCCCTTCGAGACACGCCAGGTCTTCACCAATCGTGAGGAGCACATCCGGACGTGCCTGCGGCGGTTCGCCGCGCACGGCGAGCGGTCGTTCACGACCGGGGAACTGCTGGACTTCCAGCGCCCGGCGTCCAACATCATCACCGTCGTCGGTGAGGGCGGCATCGGAAAGTCGACACTGGCCCGGCATGTCGCGGAGCTGGCGGTGGAGGGCGAACTGAACGACCTCCCCCGGCGCGGGGCCCGGACGGTCCTGGACTTCGCCGACGCGGGCAACTCCAGTTTCGAGGCGCTGCTGTTGCGGCTGCGGGCCTCGCTCGGGCCGCTGGCGAAGTCGTGGCCCGCGTTCGATGTGGCACTTGCGGTCTACTGGGAGCGAAAGCATCCGGGCGAGGACCTGGCGGCGTTCTTGAAGCGGGGTTCCGCAAGCGACTCGTTCGGAATGGCCGAGCAGGTCAGCGGGACGGTGGATCAGCTCCTCGGCGGTTTCGGCGCGGTGTCGGTGGCCTATCGGGCGCTGAACATGCTGGGGAGGACGGCCGCGCAGAAGGCGCGGCTGAAGCGGCTGCGCGGCGAACTGCCCGCGCTCGACCCGATCCTGGGCGAGGACGACCCGGACCGGATGATCGGCTACATGCCGGTGCTGCTGGCCGCTGACCTGGAACGGGCCAGGAGCAGGCGCCCGGCGCTGGCGGTGTGCGTGCTGGACACGCTGGAGAACGTCCAGTCGCTGCCCGCCGAGCGCGGAGGGCTTGAGGACCTGGTGTCGCGGCTGGTGTACCTGATGCCGAACGTGGTTTTCGTCGCGGCCAGCAGGCTGCCGCTCCGGTGGCACGACCCGGTCAAGGCCGCGGCGTTGACGTACGGCGGGGCGCGGCGCTGGCCCGGTCTGGGCGGGGCCGATCAGCTGGGGCTCGGCGGGTTCGACCGGGTCTCCGCCGAGTCCTACCTGGACGCACGGCTGATGGTGGACGGCCGCCCGGCGATCGGCCCCGGCATCCGGGAGCGGATCATCGCGGGTTCCGGCGGGTCGCCGCTCTACCTCGACCTGTCCGCCGGGCTCTTCGGACAGCATCTCGCGCGGGGCGAGGCTCCCCCAGCCGAGGCGTTCGGCCTGGGTTTCCCGGAGCTGGTGCTGCGGACCATGCGCGACCTGTCCGCCGATGACCGGGACCTGCTGCGGGCGGCGGCGCTGCTGGAGGCGTTCGACGAGGAGACCCTGAGCGAGGTGCTGCCGAACGTCCGGCGCCGCCAGGTCGAGGCGTTCACGCGGCGCCCGTTCGTGCGGCGGGACGAGACGGTGTGGCCTCCGTACCGGCTCCACGAGAACCTGCGGCACAGCGTGACCGAAAGCGACGCCCACACCGACGACGGCTGGACGGGCGCGGAGCGGCCGGAGAACGCCGAGCGCGCGATCGGGTACCTCACGCGAGTCGCCCTGGAGGTCTGGGACGAGGGCGATGACCATCCGCTGCCGCCGGGGGTGCGCAGCCAGCGGAGCGTGGCCGCGTTCCTGCTCGGACTGCGGGCCGCCGACGAGCACCGTCTGCTGCCCGGAGCGCTGGGCGACATGGCCTACAGCCTCAGTGTGCTGGGGCATTGGCAGGTGCTCGCGTCCCTGCCCGAACTGCCGGGCTCTCCCCGGCTGGCCGAGTTGACGGCGGTCGCGCGGCTCACCGCGCGCGGAGACCTGAACGCCGAGGACCGCTACCAGGCGATGCGCGAGCTGGTGGGCGAGCCGTCCGGCCCGTTCGCGGACTACTACCGGCACGAGCTGGCCGCCCGCGCGCACATCATCGGCAGGCTGTCCGAAGCGGGCGACTACGTGTCCGCGATCACGCCCGATGATTCGCTGATCGGTGCGAGCGCGCGGTTCGACCTCGCGGACAACGCGCTCCGCCGCAGCGACTTCCGGGCGGTGGCACGCCTGATGGCCGGCGGTTCGGACTCGGGACCGGACAAGGTACGCACGGCCGACATGCTCGGTCACACCTATCTCCAGAACGCCCGGTTCGACGAGGCTGCCGGGCTCTTCGAGTCGACCCTGGAGGAGGCGCGGAAGGCGAACGCGCCGCTCTGGGAGGCGCGTGCGGTGAGGCATCTCCTGCTGGCATTGATGTGGTACGACCCGCGGCGGACCCTGTCCCTGATCCCGCAGGCCCGTGACCTCAACACGTCCGTCGGCGAGCTCATCGGCGTCGCGCAGTGCGACATGGCGGAGGCCATGGCGCGTGCGCTCGGCGGCGAGCGGGAGCGGGCGGACGAGCTGCTTCGGGCCGCCGCGCGGCGCCTGGACGAACTGGGGGCGACGCGCGAGCTGCTGCCTGTGGAGACACTGCGGGTGCTCCTGCTCGTGGCCGAGGGAAGGACGGCGGAGGCCGCGGACGTCGCACGCGGGCTGGACGACAGGTGCCTGCCCGTCTGGATTCCGGTCACCCGGCAGTGGGCCGGGCTGGAGTCCGACTTCGGCGGCATCCCGTGGCTTGACGATCAGGACACCGCGCAGCGGCGGTGGGAGGGGCCGCTCAGCCGGTTGCGCGCGCCCGTGTGCGGGCGGCTCGACGTCGGCGACCGGCTGGCGCTGATCCAGACCGGGCGGGTGGCCGGCGGGCAACTCGAACCGGTGATCCGGGCCGGGCTGGCCAGCCCCGCTTTCGACGGCCCGGAGGGACCCGTTCCCGAGGACGGTGTCATCGCCGGCCCGCGAACGGTCCTGAAGGTCCGGCGGCGCATGCATGAACGGCTGGGGACCCTCCGCAACTTCGAGGAGCTGCGGGCCGCGGCGGGCGTCCGGGCTCCTCGCCTGCTGGACTGCGGAACCGTCGGGGACGCCTGGTGGGCCGTCCTGGAACGCCTTCCCGGTGTTCCGGGGGATGAGCCGACGCCCGGGCGGCAGCGGGAACTGGGGCGGCAACTGCGGCTGTGGCATGCGCGGCCGCCGGGAGACGGCCTCCGGCTGGACTCGCCCGGCGCACTGGGCGTCCTGCTCGGCTCGGCGCGCAAGACGGTCCCGCACGCCTACGAGGCCATCGGGGAGCTGTTCGACGCCGCGTGCGCGGGGCTGCCGATGGCCGCGATCCACGGGGACGTCGCCGTCGGGCACAACACGCTGTTCGACGGGGACACCCTCACGGGCGTCATCGATCCGGGGGCGACCGAGACCGGACCGCCGATGCTGGACCTGGCGTGGGCCCTCGCCGTCGACATGCCCCGCGGCGCCGAACCCGGGCCGCTGATCGAGGGCTACGGCGCGGAGGCCGTCGACCGGGACGCGCTCGACGCGCTGCTTCCCCTGATGATGCTGCGCCGCCTCATCGACACCCCTGGCCTCGGCCTCGCCGCGAGTGACGGCGCCTGGATCACCGCGTGGCTCCGTGACCACCGTCCCGGCCTCCTCACGCTGGCCCGGTGAGACCGGCCCTGACCGCGCAGGCGTAGGCAATGAAGTTGTTCAGGACGTTGTCGGGACGGCGAGGCGTTCGCGGAGTTCGGAGTGCCTTTCAGTGCGCTACAGCTCGCCTCTGATCGGGATCTCCTGATTGCCGCCTTTCTTGTCAGCTTTCTCGTCCTTTTCGTGGGTTGCATGGTGAGGGCCGGGGACAGGTCGTCGAGCAGCGACGCGGGTGCACTCGTGACGCCGTCCGAGGAGCCGAGTCCTCCCGCGGAGACCGTCGACTACACCGTGACCTCTGTGAAGGGCAGGAAACTGGACGGCGACAACTGTGTCGCCGCTCGGGTGAAGGTGAGCAACCATCGACGCACCACCCTGAGCAGCGGGGTGGACACCGGCATTCCCGCACCGTTCAAGCTGGTGAACGGCAGGGGTGAGAAGGTGCGCTCGGCCACGATGTACCTGACCCTCGCCCGGGACATCCGCCCCGGTCAGAAAGGCAGAGGCAGCATCACCTTCTGCGCGGCGGGCATCGCCGCCGGCAGCACGGTGACTCTCCACCTCGGCAGGAGGAAGTGGAAGGTCGCGGTTCCCAAGCCCAGGCCGAAGCACACGGTAAAGGCCCCGAGAGTCCCACCGAGATCAGGTGGCGATGGTGGGAGCGGCGGAGGCGGCGGTGGGGGCCACCCCGGTTACACGGGGCCGCGCTGCTATGCACCCGGAGGAAGGACCTGGCACCCGTGCTGACGCGGGACCCGGCGCCGAGCCCATGTCGCGCTGACCACGGTCGGCCGCGCTCGTAGGGTGCATGCACGAATAGCGCACCGCCGCCATGTCTCCGCTGGCCCGGATTCGGTGCTCGGGCGAGGTATCGGCGCCATGCCGACCGGGGCGATCCCATGGAGGTGAAAGTCCCGTGGGTTACCCGGCCGGCGCAGACAGCTTTGTGCACCCCGAACTTGAAAGCGTTCGTGTCCGGTGATCCCGAAGCTCAGGGCCCCTGCTCGCTTGAACCGGGAAGCCTCGCCCCCGGACGCCGACGCACGGCCTCGCGGCCGCCGATCATCCGGGATACGAGAACGCCGCCAGCCGGCTCGACGGACCGGGGCATCGTTCGATCGGTCTCAGTTCAGGTCGAGGTGCCCGCCCTTGACCCGGCCCGCGAACGCCTCCCACGCGTCGGCCCCGAAGACCAGCTTCGGCCCGTCCGGGTCCTTGGAGTCCCGCACCGCGACCGCCGACGCCAAGTCCGCCACCTCGACGCACTGACCACCAGTGTTGTCACTCTTGCTGCTCTTCTGCCATTCGGCAGCGGAGATTGGCACCAGGGGCGCTACCTCCACGCACTGGTGACCAGTATCAGTGCTGTAACTACTCTTCCGCCACACTGACGGCACCAGGGCAACCCCAACACGCTGGCCGCCAGGGTTACTGCTGTGGCGGCTCTTGCGTCGTGGCATACCCTGCGGGCTCTGTGCGCTCATAGACTCTCCAAGATCGTCCGGAGCAGGGCAAGAGAATCCTCAGCACTCATCGCTGAGGCCCTGATCAAATCGAAACGTACCCCATATTTCCGAACAACCCCAGGGTGATCGACGAGCTGTCCACCTACATGCCCCTCGACTAGCACGGCATCTGGTTCGTCCTTAAAGGCCAGGACCGTGAATGCCCCCGGCAAGCCAGGGTAGGCCCCCTTGATCGTCGGGACGACCTGGATCGTGACATGGGGCAGATCCGTTAGATCAATAAGGTGCTGGATCTGCTTCTTCATCAGTTCCGGGGGTCCGATCGGACGACGGATGGCGCCTTCGTCGAAGAGTGCAAACACATGGGGCGGGTTCTCCCGCTCAAGGATCTCCTGTCGCTCCATCCTTGCTGACACGAGCTGCCCCACCGCCTCGGAGGTCTTCCCGAGCTTGAGCACCTCGTGCGCGTACTCGGGTGTCTGGAACAGCCCAGTGATGACCATGGTCTCGAAGATGTGGATCACCTCGGCCTCGCGCTCGCGCACGACGAAGTCCGGGAAGCCTGGTGGCAGGACGGCAAGGCGCCCGAAGTCTCGGATCCACTCCCAGACGCGGTAGAAGGTGCCGTTGGTCTTGAAGTAAGTGTCACAGTCCTTGGCGAACTCCTCCGAAGGTCCGTTTTTACCTGACTCGACCTGACCGATCCATTGCGGGGTGTATCCGAGCTTTTCGGCGAGTTGAGGACGGGACAGACCGGCAGCCTCCCGAAAGGCTCTTAACTCTGTCCCGTAGTACTCGACCGGCGAGGACGGGACACCCGGGTCGCGAGGACGGCGCGGCATGGCAATCTCCAAGGTTTGAAATCGAAGCTGCTTTCCAACAGCGCACGAACGGTTTCGCACGTTGGGCTTCTCGCTCTTCCCGACCCTAACTCGATTACAGCAAGATCTGAAGCCGTAACGCAGAGAAACGAGAGCGAAAGTTCAACGATCATGAATTTGCCCGTCGACCCCGCTGACCAGGCACTGGCACAGCTCCGCAAGGACTTCCAAGGGCATCACATCTGGCGCGCTACGCAGCACGACGGAAAACTTGGCGATTGGGTCGCCACTCTGCACGACCCTAAGGAAGGGGTAGACGCAACCGTTGTATGCAGTAGCGAAGAAGAGCTTCGCAAGGCTCTAGCCATCGAACGCACTCGCGCGACCGGCCGCCCTACTGGCCAACCCAGTAAGTGGGTGCGCGACCAATGAAATGGGTCGAACCGAAGCACTGGAACGTCGCCGCCCCAACTTCGTCTATAACGCCCCACCTTGACCGACTTGCCGAAGCGGTCGTCCGAGAAGGCTGGCAGGCCGTTCCGCGTTATGACGGACCGCGCCCGCTCGTCCACGTCTTCGACCGGGATGTCCCGCAGTTCGGTGAGAGCATCACCCTCGCCCCTGGACCGGTGCCCCGGGTGTGGTGGTTCCGGTCGAGCACTGGCGAGAACCTCGCTCCGCACACCGACCCGCCGCAGGCGGCCAGGCAGATAACCCGCATCCTCATCCCGTACGTGACGGCCATACGGGCCGCCCGGTCGCACCGAGCGCAGAGAACCGGGACTCCGTCCCCCACTCCCCCGGCCGTGCCAGACCCGGCCCACGTGACGACGATCGCCGAACTAGAGAAACGGTTCGCCGGTCTCGTGTGCTGGTGGGGCCACTACACCTACGAGTGGTGGGCGATCGTCCCCGGCGGGACGCAGTGGACGATAGTCAACGCCGAAGAACCGGACTCCCTGCTCCACGAGATCCTCAGGGCTCGGAAGCGCCAATAACACGAAGCCGCCGCGCGGCCGGGAACCTTCCCCGCACACCCCGGCCGCGCGGCCTCCACTTGCTAGGGCTCACGCCTTCTTGCGTCCACGCCCCCTCGCGGGCGGACGCCACGCTTCGAGGTCTTCCTCCGACAGCTCG
>NZ_JBEZJP010000269.1:0-11158 GCF_040653175.1 Actinomadura sp. NPDC048032 | reverse complement strand
GTCGTCGGCGGCGCCCTGTACGTCGGGCGCTGGCACCGGGAGGCGCGCCCGGGCTGGACGGCGCCTTCGTCCCGTTCGACCCGGACGGCCACGACTCACTGATCCTCGCGCCGGCGCTCCTGCGCGACTCGCGCCATCTGCAGGTCACCGCGGAGTTCCACCCGGGGACCGCGACGCCGGTCTACGCGGCGAAGCTGTCGGCGTCGCTGCAGCGCTACGCGGCCGGCCGGCTCGCCTGGCGGCTCGTCGTCGACCTGCCTCCGGCGGTCGCCCGCGCCCACGGCGACTTCCTGGAGGGCCCCGCCCGGTACGCGCGCGCGGACGAGTTCCTGACGATCGCCAAGGGCGTCTGGAACCAGCGCGGCTACAGCCGTGAAGGCGAGTACTTCCAGGTGAAGGACGGCGGATTGCTCGCTTCGCGCGTGCCGAGCCCGTTCCCGCGGGTCTATCTCTCCGGCACGTCACCGGAGGCGCTCGACCTGTCCGCCCGCCACGCCGACGCACACCTGCTGGACCCGGACGGCGACGTCTCGCTGGTACCGAACGGCGTGGACGCCGCCCTCCGCCTGCCGTTCCATCTCGCCTCGGAGGGCGACGACCTGGAACTGGCCCGCGCCATCGCGCGCCGGCGAGAGGAGGGCGTCTCGGAGTTCTTCCTCGACCCGGCCGATCCGGTGGCCGACACCTACAGGCTGGCGCAGCGCGTCCTGCCGCTCGTGGAGAAGGAGGGGGCCGGGCATGTCCGTTGACGTCTACTGGCGGATCGCCATGGAGGGGGACGCTCCGGCGCTTCGCCTGGGCGACATCACTCGGGGCGGTTTCGGGCCGTACCTGCCGGGCGCGCTCGGTCCCGGGCTGCGCGGCGGCGAGCCGGACGGCCACGGCCCGCTCGACTACATGGCGGAGGTGGCGCGCGCCACTGAGGGAGCCGGTTTCGCCGGCGGCCTGATGCCCTCGTTCCCGGTGACCGACGACCCGTGGGCGGCCGCCGCTGCGCTGTCCGGTGAGACCTCCGCCTACCGCTTCATGATCGCTTTCCAGCCGGGCTTCCTGCATCCGGTGCAGGCCGCGCGGATGTCGGCGTCCCTGCAGGCCGCGACGGGCGGACGGGTCGTGTACAACATCATTTCCGGCGGGGGCGGGCCGCAGCAGCTCTGGTGGGGCGACAAGGTCCACCACGACGACCGGTACGCCCGCACGTCCGAGTTCCTGGACGTCCTCAAAGGCGTGTGGAACGGCCCCTACGACCATGAGGGCCGGTTCTACCGCGTCGCGGGCGCGGCGCTGCCGCCCGATCTGCGCGAGCAGCCGTTCCCGGAGGTCTACTTCTCCGGCTCCTCCCCCGCGGCGATCGCCGCGGCCGGACGCCACGCCGACTACTACCTCTCGTGGCTGGAGCCGTTCGACGCCCTGGCGGAGAAGTTCGCGCTCGTCCGCGAGCACAGCGACACGCCGCCGAAGTTCGCGGTGCGCGTGGACGTCCTCGCCCGGGAGACCGAGGAAGAGGCCTGGGAGGAGATCCGCGAGGGCTGGGCGCGGGCCGGTGACGAGCGCACTCCGGACGCGAGCGAGTCCGTCGGCTGGCAGCGCGGGCGTTCCTTCACCGCCGGCGCCGTCGACTACCGGGACCTGGAGGTCCAACCGGGTGTCTGGGGCGGCTTCAACCGGCTGCGGCCAGGCCCCCTCTTCGGCCTGGTCGGCGACTACCACCAGGTCGCCGAACGGCTCGACGAGCTCATCGGCCTCGGTGTGGACGCCTTCATCCTCGCGGGCGTGCCGCACCTGGAAGAGGCCCGGCGCATCGGCCGCCACGTCCTCCCACTGCTGAAAGGAAACAAGTCATGAGCCTGCGTGTGGGCTACTTCCCGCAGAACAACTCGCTCTGGGTACTGCGGCACCGGGGCATCCTCGAGCGCGCCGTCCCTGACGTGGAGTGGGTCGACCTGCGCTCGCTGCCCGCCGGCGAGCGGCCCGACCCCGCCCGCGGCCTGCCGTCCGCGCACGGCGACCACCTGTTCGACGGCGGCTACGACTTCATCGGCACCGGCTCCACGCCGCCGGTCACCGCGCAGGCCAAGGGGCACGACGTGGTGTACGTCGCGGTGTCCGGACCGCGGATCGAGAACGGGCGGCTCGTCGTCCGGGAGGACTCCCCCGTCACCTCGCCCGCCGACCTCAAGGGACGCAGAATCGCCCTCGGCCACGGCTCCTGGCAGACGACCCTCGTCCTTCTCGCGCTGGAGAAGGCCGGGCTCAGCTGGAGCGACATCGAACCGGTCGACGCCTATGGCAACGCCGCTGAGCTGTTCCTGAAGGGCGACGTGGACGCCTGGGTCGGCTCCTACCCGTACCTGACCGGCGTGGAGCGGCGCGTCCCAGTACGCACGGTCATCGAGACCGACGGTCTGTTCAGCCACCGTTCGCTCTGGTTCACCAGCCGGGCGTTCGCCACCAGGCGCCGCGACGAGCTCGCCGCCATCGTCTCCGCGCTGCAGGAGTCGGACACGTGGGTGCGGCAGAACCCGCGCGAGGCGGCCGAACTCTTCGCCTCCGACGACGGAGGGAGCCTCGACGCTTGGGAGCACGCGCTGCGCACCCGCCCATGGGGCCTGCTGCCGGTGGACGGCGGTTTCGTCGCCGAGCAGCAGCACGCCGCCGACCTCTTCCACGCCAACGGCCTGATCGAGCGTCCGGTCAGAGTGGCCGACGCCGTCCTTCCAGAGGTCAACGAGCTGGTGTGAACACGATCGACTACCCGTAGGTCACCCTGCGCATCAAGATGCCGCAGGCGACGACGAGGCGCGCGCTGGTGGCAGTGGCCGTGCACTCGCGATAGCTCACCGCTTCCGGTCGGAGGATGCAGGAACCTCGCCCACCCTCTTGGCTCCGACGGAGCCTGCGTCCTTCTCTCTCCCCGTTCCGCGTCCTGGGGCGCGAAACGGCATGCGCTGTGCGTAGGCCGGTTTCGGTCGGAATGGTTGGACGGTTACGGCAACCGAGATGATCGCCGGGGCGTCCCCACTGCACAGCGCGGAAGCGGGGAGGAGTTCATATGCGGTTCGTGAAGCGTTTCGCGATTCCCATGGCGGCGGTGGCGGGAGTGGTGCTCGCCGGAGCGCCGCCCGTCTTAGGAGCGGAGGCGGACTGGCGGAAGGTGCCGCACTCAAGCGCGGAGGGAACCCTCAAGGACGTCGCCGTGCTCGGCGGAAGCGACGCGTGGGCGGTTGGGGAGAAGCATCCGCCGTACGAGTCCGCCGATCCGGTCGCCGAGCACTGGGACGGCACGGCCTGGAAGGAGGTGACGGTTCCTGACACGCCGACGGGCACGGGCAGCCTCGACGGTGTCAGCGCCGTGGCGTCCGACGACGTCTGGGCCGTCGGCGACAGCACCGGTCTCGGACCGGTGATCCGGCACTGGGACGGTGCCGTCTGGACTGCGGTCCAGCCCGCCGCGCCACCCAACGGAGCGCATGTCGGGGCCGACCGGCTCAACGACATAGCGGCGGTCTCCAAGACGCTGGCATGGACGGTCGGCTCCTTCTCCGACCGCACCACCCCCGGCCCGGTCACCCTGGTCGAACGCTGGGACGGGACGAAGTGGTCGCGGATGACTTCCCCGAACCCGGGTCGTCTCAGCAACACCCTCCAAGGCGTCGCCTCCCTCTCGGCGACGAACGCGTGGGCGGTCGGGTGGTACCTCAGCGACGCGGGCAACAACGTCGCGCTCGTCCTGCATTGGGACGGCCGCGCCTGGACCAGAAGCCCGGTGACCCTCCCGTCGGGCAACACTGAACTCCAAAGCGTCACCGCTGTCTCAGCCAACAATGTGTGGGCGGTCGGCAACCATGAGGGCAGACCGCTGGTGATGCACTGGAACGGCACTCGCTGGCGCGTCCTGCCTGAGCCCGCGCTGACCGAGTCGTGGCTGAGCGCCGCGGCTCCCGACGGCAGGGGCGGGGTCTGGGTCGGCGGCTACCGCATGACGGACGGCGGGGTGACGAGCAGGCCGCTGTTCCTGCACTGGAACGGCACCGCCTGGACCACCGGCACCAGCGAGGAGGCCGAGGGGACCGTCGAGGGACTCACCCGCGCAGGCACCTCGATCTGGGCCGTCGGGACGACCTCGCCCTGCGTCTGCTTCGTCGCACCCCCACTGGTCGAGGTCAACGGACCCGTCCCGCAGTGACGCCGCATCGCCGAGGATGCCGCCAGCACGGGGCCGCGGTTGTCGATGCCCTTGCCGAGGGCGGGCTGCCGCGTGCTGGAGTGGTCCTCGGGGTCAGCGCAGCACGGCAAGTTCGGTGACCATAGTCAGGATGCGCTGCGAACCGTCCCGGCCCAGTGAGCCGGCGAGTGCGTCAACCCGGTCGACTACTCCGCAGGAGGGGCGGACAGCCTGGTCGGTGGATCCGGGGCGTCGGGCGCCTGGTACCACGGGGCGAGCAGCCGATCCATAAGGACGTGAAGGTGCGCGCGGAATGACTCGACGACCTCTGGCTGAGCCGCGTCCCTCATTCCCTGATTGGGGCTGAGAATTCCCGAGCCCAGGAAGCCGTGCACGCACCAGACCATGGTGCCGAGAAGGTAGTAGGTGTTGACGTCCGGGGGGACCGCGTCCTTTATCCTTCGAGCGGCGATTTGGAGCAGCGGCCGGGCGTACTGATCCTCCATGGTGGAGAAGTCGGCGGCGTCGGCCACCCAACGGTGTGCCCACAGTGCACGGTTCTGCGGGTTCGCCACGTGAAAATCGAGATAGGCGTCGACGATCTCGTGCACCGCCGACCGCGCGGAGTCCGCCCGGGACACGGCAGCTTCCAGCATTTCCCGCTCCGCCTCGAATGCCTGCCGCATGACCTCCTGGTAGAGAGCACGCTTGTCTCCAGCCACCTCGGCGACAACCGCGGAACCGACGCCGAGGACGTCACTGATCAGCTGCAAGGAGGTCCCGTCATAGCCGAGTTGCCCGAACAGGCGGGCGGCGACCTCAAGGACGTGTGAGCGCGCGATCTCATCCGACACAGTTTCACGCTACGCATCGTTCGGTGAGGCAAAGCCTGCGCCAGGGCAAGAGCCCGGCACCAGAGGGCAAAGACGACGTTGAGGCTCCCGTAGCAGGTCAGCTGCCTCAGCAAGCCTCACGGCAGAGCGAGCAGGGCCCAGGGGTCCATAGAGGCTACAGCCCCGTCCTGCAGATCGGCCCTCGCCAGTGTCGGGCTCACGCGAGGGATGGCCATCTGTCGGCGGCCCACTCCAGCCATCCTGGCCATCCAGGAGGCGGACCTCCTACCTCGTGTCCATCGAGTTCCGTGGCGTCGGGCTCCTCGAACAGCGTTCTCCAGTGCAAGAGGTCTGCCTCGCTCATCACAAAGGTCTGATCAGGGGTGGTCGCCTGGCGATGGGCGATCCGAGCACGTTGGGTCTCATGGTCCACCGGCACGTACACGAGTTGACAGGACGCGCCCACAGACATCACCAACCAGCGAATCGCGGACCTCTCGTCATGAGACCAGCATCCGAAATCCAGGACCACGTTCGTTCCCAGCTTCAGCGCCTCCAGACCGAGCCAGAGCAGCCGTCCTTCCAACACATCGCGCTTCCGGGCCGGCTGCGGATCGCCGAACAGCGGGCGCATCCACTCATCCGGCGTCAGCCGCAGCGCGTTGTGCTCCTCGGCCAGCTGTCGAGCTCTCGTGGTCTTTCCGGCCCCGGGCAAGCCGACTGTCAGGAACGACGTCGTCACGCCCAGATCTTGTCACGAAGGCCAAGTGATCAAGGCATGAGCAAAGGTCGATCGAAGCCAAGGTGACGGTGCGGTGGCAGACATAGGCGGGACGGTTGGCCCACTGGTCCTTTGTGCGGCTCCGCAGCTGCCTCTCCTAGATTCAGGGCGCCTTCCCTTAGCCCGGAAAAGGACGCTGGGCACCGACCGCAGCGGAGTGGGCCGAGATGGGGACCAGGTCGCCTTTTTCTCGGCTGAGCAAGCCTGGGTCGGCCCCGAACCGGCAGGTGGCAGGAGGCGGCGGCGCTGTTCCGCGCTACTGCAACGCGGCAAGGCCTTTCTGCAGATCCTCGCGGGTCATGACCGGGTTGATCTCGATCTTCGCGCCCAGTTCCTGGAAGAGCGGCTCGGCGATGGCGGGTATCGCAGCGGGGTCCTGGAGATCGAAGACGAGGATGCAGCAGCGCCCGCCGTCGCCGGGGCCGAAGTACGCCGCCTCGGGATCGAGCCGGTCCATCAGTGACTGCACGATCTCCGGCAACCTGCCGGTCTTGATCGCGCCGTTCGAGACCTGAGTGTCCATGACCGCTCTCAGCATGACTCTCATCGCGTTCTCCCCGGGCGTCCGGGCCGGCGCGGCCCCCTCCGCACCTGCATAAACCCGGTGCCGTCCCACCCACTCTCCTACCGGCGCGTAGCGGAAACACCCCCGAACACGTCCCCTGCGGACATCGTTATGGGAGATCGTTCGACTGCAGGAGGTCGGCCGTCGCTGAGGTGGCTGATGGTCGTTTCAAGTTGGTTTGCCGTCAAGTCCACCACCCCGATCGCGTCGTCCTGCACCTGGACGTGCGCCAGCAGCCGCTCCCAGATCTCGCCGCGCTCCAGCGACGGAATAGCTGACTGAGCGTCTACCCCGGCCCACAGCGTTCGGACACGTCCCGCCAGTCCGCGCCGGTCCGGACCTTCCAGATTCCGTCGACCACCTGACACTGGTCACGCTGAGCGCGGTGCCAGTGACGTAACTCGCCGACCCTGCGATCGGTTACCGGTGAGAGGGTCACCGCATGGCCCCCGCCCCTGCGACCAGCATGGTAAGTGCCGACTCGAACAATGCGTCGGGGGATTCGTGCGCCGACTCGACCGCCTGGCGTCGCAGGTGCTGGAGCGCCGCGACGTGCGCCTCCGTGGGTACGCCAGACCAGGCGCCCGGGTCCAGGCCGGGTGGCGGACGACCATGCCAGGCGTCCCAGAGTTCGGCGAACCCGGCCACCTGAAGCAGGGTAATGGACCAGGCGCGGTAGGCGTCCTGCGGCGAGAGGCCCAGGTCGAGGAAGAAGCCCACCAAGCTGTCGTCGGTCTGCAGCAGGCCAGGGAGGCGAACGGGGTGAGGTCCTCGGCGCGCGCGAGCGCCAGCATGGGCCGGTAAGGCGTCACCAACTGGTCGCCCACGCATTCGTGACCCGGAAGGTCAACGAGCCGCAGGGCGGGGTCATGACCACGATTCCCGGTTGGTTGGGCGACGCGTAGGTCGGCTGACTGGAGACGACGAAGCTTCCGGGCGGATTGGGGAAGGGAAGCGCACAGAGCCCCTGCACGCGATACCAACTGCCCCCGGAAGGGTTGCCCTGGCAGCTTCCGATGCCGCGGCCATCGGCCGTCAACGCGGCCCAGCAGCTGGGCGACGGTGTCGCTTGAGCCGGCGCCGCGGTCAGGGCAGTCACGGTGGCACCAATACCCACCAGCGCCACCGCCGTGAGAATCCGTCGCTTCATGCGCTCACTTCCTTGCTGGAGATTGAAGGGATGTCGCAGCGCTAATGCGTGTTGCAGTGCTGGTAACGCAGTCGCCTGGTATCCAGGCTAAGCCGATCCTGGCTGGCCACAGGGATCGGTCTATATCTCTTAATGGTGATGCGGCGAATCTCCAGGTCACCCCGGGCATGGCTCGGGGCGCCGGACGGATTGTTCAGGCAGATGCCCCAGCCGATCTCGCCGTTGCCCAAGTAGTAGACGGGCCTTGCAGGTCCGGCAGAAGCACCAGCCGATCTACCCGTTGCCGGGCTCGGTGGACTTGCGCAACGTATAGGCGCTGCCGCCGTTCTGGTAATGGCTGTGTGGTCCCACAGATGGGTGACGGGTCCCGCGGGTAGGACCGTCCTGCGCGACCAGCACGTCTTTTACTTCCCCAACACCGCGCACCTCACCGACTACCTGCTGACCGGGCCCAAATACCAGCCCGCCGCCGAGCTGCGCGGCGACCCTGCTGCGCTGCAGGGAGGTACTGGAACAGGCTGGCCGACGACGGGACCGTCCAGCCCTGAATCCCTCGCTGTGGGCTCCGCTCCACGGACAGCTCACCGACCGCTCCGGCGTGACCTGGGTCCTCGACATCGCCGTGCGGTACTCCGCAGGCTGACTGACATGCCGGACGCGGCGAACGAGGTGGGCCCTCGCCGCCGCTTCCGTGCACCTCGTGGACCGTGCCACGCCGCGGCGCTCAGTCCAGAACCGCAGTGGCCTCCACCTCGACGAGCACACCCGGCTCGAACAACACCTCAACGCCGATGAGCGACGCCGGCGGCATGGGCGAGCCGATGCCGATCTCGTCGGCCACAGATTCGACGCCGGCCATGAACTCCGCGATCTTTTCCGAGCTCCAACGGGCCACGTAGAACGTCAACCGCACCACGTCGTCGAAGGTCGCACCGGCACCGGCGAGTCCAGTCGCCGTGTTCCGCAGGGCTTGCGCGACCTGCCCGGCCAGGTCGGACGGGACCGGCGAACCGTCGGGTTGGTGGGCGACTTGACCTGCGACATGGACGTGCCGGGTTCCGGTGGCCACGGCCACGTGGTGATACGGGGCGGGCTGAAGCATCCCCGCGGGGGTGAAGCGCTGAACGGTCATGACGAATGTCCCCTCCTTAGGTATCGTCAGGATACTTAGGCGCAAGAAGACACTTCAACGAGACCAGGTTTCACGATGGATACCCCTGCAGAGCTGCGGATCAGCACCGCGCACCGAGAGCTCCTCGACCAGGTGCTCGACAAGTGGTCGCTCAGCATCCTGAACGAGCTGTGCGAACGCCCCTGCCGCTTCAACGAGCTCCGGCGCGCCATCCCGGAGGTCACGCAGAAGTCGCTCACCGGAACGCTCCGCCGGCTCGAGCGCAATGGCATCGTCGAACGCGAGGTGACCTCGACCCGCCCGGTCGCCGTGACCTATAGCATCACGCCGCTAGGCAAGACCCTCCGCGGCCCGGTCGACGTGCTTGTGGCGTGGGCGGACCGGCACCTGCCGGCCATCGAGGCCGCACGGGACGCATTCGACGAGGCGGACCACACCTAACCGCCGCGCCGGGCAGGCACCGAAGGCAGGTGCCGAGAGACCGACGGGCCCCGCGGCCTCCCGCGGGTGCCGCAGCCGTCACCCACACGAACGGCCGCATGCCGGACGCCCCCGCGGCGTCCGCCACGGCGCCCTCACAGCGGGCCGACGGTTCGTTCATCGCCGTCTTCTCCTGCTACTGGCGTCCCGAAGTCAATCCGCTCAGGAAGCTGATCTTCGAATCGAAGGACTTCGGTGGCGGAACGTTCGATATGCCCCTTGCCGCCCGTCTGAGCGACTCCGCTCATTCGGCGTACGACCCGTGAAGTCCGGATGGAGGCCCCGGTGGGCGACTCGGCGCAGGCGAGGTGCCCTGCTCTGGCGCAGGGCGCCGGTTGCACGATGTCCGACGCCTACACCCTGGCGGTCATCGCTACCGAGGCGGATGGCGACGACGAGATGGCGCCGCGCTGGACCGGTGGTGATGGCCGGAACGGCCCGTCACCGACCGTTGCCAGCGGCGATCCGCCGACGTGGCGGCCACCCGCGACCTGTCGAAGGGCAATCCGCTGGAGACCAACGCTCGTGGTCTAGGCCGATTGAGTCTCGTACCGCGGAGCGGAGGCCGTCCGCGCCGAGGACAGGCGGTCTTCGGGCGTTTCTCTCGTAGCGGGCGTGGCAGTGCCGCGGGGGTCGGCCGAGGTCACCTCGGAGCCGGTGACGATCTCGACTCGGCGGATTGTCGGCTCCGGCGCCGCACAGGCCTCGCTGCCTGCGACAGGAACAGCGCGTCGGACTCCAGGGGTGACTGCGCTCCGGTCGCTGCCTCCGCGCACAGGTCGGGCCAGTCGTCACCGACCGGTGGCGATGGTCGGCAATCGCCACCAGACCGCAACTTAACCCTTTCATGGGTTTGCATGGGGATTTACGCCAATAGTGTGGGTGGCCATCGGTCAGAGCAACCTGGGCGGCGACGCCGGGTGGGATGGTGATGGCTTCAGCGGGACCGAACGAGGCAACCAGGTGGCAGCTGTCCAAGCCCCCCGCGGAGGCGACGAGCTTTGTTGGGCGAAGCCGAGAGTCGGCCGAGGTCAAGCGTCTGCTGTCCGCGTCCCGATTGGTGACGTTGACGGGCGCGGGTGGAGTCGGCAAGACCAGGTTGGCCGGTCGGACGGCCACGAGCTTGGAGCGGGAGTTCCCCGACGGGGTGTGGATGGTCGAACTCGCCAACCTCGATGAGCCCGAACTCCTGACCACCACGGTCATGGAGGTGCTCAAGATCAGGGATTGGTCCGGCCGGCCGCCCTTGGAAGCGCTGATCGAGAATCTGCGCGACAAGCACATGCTGGTGGTGTTGGACAATTGCGAGCACCTTCACAACGCGTGTGCGTTTCTGGCCGAGAACTTGCTGCGCTCGGCCTCAGGGTTGCGAATTCTCGCCACCAGCCAGCAGGTTCTGGGGATCGCCGGGGAACAGACCCTGCCCGTCCCGCCGCTGCCGCTGGACCAGCGGACTTCACATCGGAACGCCGCCACGCCGCGCGCCACGGAGGCGGCCGAGTTGTTCGCCGACCGCGCACGGGCAGTGCTGCCCGAGTTCACGCTCACCGAGGCCAACCAGGAGGCGGTGGAGTTGATCTGCCGGCGCCTGGACGGGTTGCCGCTGGCCATTGAGATGGCGGCGGCACGCCTGCGCGGGCTCTCGGTGGAGCAGGTGCTGGAACGACTCGACGACCGCTTCCGGCTGCTCACCCGGGGATCGCGGGCGGAACTGCCGCGGCACCAGACGCTGCAGGCGCTGATGGATTGGAGTCACCAACTCTGCGACCAGCAAGAACGCAGCGTGTGGGCGGGAATGTCGGTCTTCAGCGGGGGTTGTGATCTGGAGGCCGTCGAGGAGGTGTGTTCGGGCAAGGGAGTCGAGCGAGCGGACGTCGTCGACGTGGTCGCCGCGCTGGTCGAGAAGTCGATTGTGAGCCGTGAGGAGCAGGCGGGCAGGGTCCGGTATCGGCTGCTGGAGACGCTCCGGCAGTATGGCCGAGAACGGCTGGTCGACAGCGCCAAGTTCTACTACAGCTGGGTGAGCGCGGAACTGCAGACCAGCCTCGACCA
>NZ_JBEZJP010000268.1:0-11211 GCF_040653175.1 Actinomadura sp. NPDC048032 | reverse complement strand
GGTGCTCACCGAGGCGAGGAGCGCGCTCACGGCGACGATGCGCAACTTCCCCCGCCTCATGAACGACTCGCTGTGCGCTGGCCGCAGCCGGCTTCGCGGTGATGGCCACGCTGCGCGCGTTCCTGGACCACGACGGGCACTGGCAGGCCACCGCCGCCGCCCTGCGGGTGCACGTCAACACGCTGCGGAACCGGCTCGCCAAGATCGCCGAGCTGACCGGCCGCGACACCGCCCGCACCGCCGACCGCGTCGACCTGTTCCTGGCCCTGCGGGCCGCCGACATGGCCTGACCCGGGGCGGGCGGTCAGTGGGGGTGGACGTCCGGGTCCACCCGCGGGGGGCGGTGGGGACGCGGCCGGACGTCCGGATCGGCGAGCGCCGCCTCCGCCACGTCCCGGCAGCGGGCGAACGCGACGTCACCGCACTCCCGCGCGTACTCGATGAACCGGCGCAGCGCCAGCGCCCGGCCCGGCCGCCCGGACAGGAACGGGTGCACGCACAGGTTGAACAGGCACCGGTAGTGCCGCATGCCGTCCAGCTCCGCCCGCCACAGCTCCAGCACCTTGCCCGGCGACTCGATGACCGCCCCGACGTGCGGCTCGGGCAGGTAGGCGTACTGCTCCCAGTCGTCCAGCGACCAGTGCACCGGCAGCTCGACGATCTCGCCCGCCGCGGTGGGCACCCGGTAGGGCCGGTCGTCGCCCATCAGGGACGAGTCGTAGCGCAGCCCGTGCTCGGCCACCAGCTCCGCCGTCGTCCAGGACGCCTCCCACAGCGCCGCCCGGTGCCCGGTGATCTCGATGCCCTGCCCGGCGAACACCTCCAGGGCGCGCTCGAAGTCCGCGCGCTCCTCCTCCGGGGACATCGACGTGGGCGGACGGTGGGAGTAGGAGTGGTGCGCCACCTCGTGCCCGCGCTCGACGATGGAGGCGGCCAGCCCCGGGCGCCGCTCGGCCACCCAGCCCGGCACGAAGAACGTCGCCGGGACCTCCAGGTCGTCCAGCAGTTCGAGGATCCGGGGGAGCCCCACGTCCGGCCCGTAGGCCTGGTGGGACATCGTGCTCGCGTGCGCGGCGTACCGGCCGCCCTGGGCGAGGACCGGCGTCTCGGCGTCCACGTCGAAGCCCAGGGCGACCACCGCGGCGGCCCCGCCGTGCCAGCTTCCGGCCATGTCCCCGCCCCTCTCCTCGCCCTCCGCCGCCGGATCAGGCGTCCGCACCGGCCGCCAGCCGCCAGCGCCGGACGTTGTCCAGGGTGACCATCGGCGACAGCATCGCATGGTCGAACCGCTCGGACGGCGTGCCCTCGGCGAGGCGGCGCGGCAGGTCGGGGTGCACCAGCGCGCCCCTGGCCACCGAGACCAGGTCGGCGTGGCCGTCCGCCAGGACCTGCGCCGACAGGTCCGGATCGTGCATCCCCCCGTTGGCGATCACCGGGAGGCCGCTCACCCGGCGGGCCAGGCCGGTGACGGTGAGCCCCCGGTCCAGCCGCGCGGATTCGAGCCAGTTGCGCCCCTCGCTCGCGACGTGCAGGTAGCTCGCGCCCGCCTCGGCCAGCGCGGCGAAGATCACCTCCGCGTCGTGGGCGCCGCCGGGCCAGCGGTACCGGAAGTCGTTCACCTTGGTCTGCGACACCCGGACCCCGACGCTCCAGTCCGGCCCCACCTCCGCGCGGATCGCCGCGACGACCTCCGCCGCCAGGCGCACCCGGGACGCGACCGGCCCGCCGTAGGAGTCCTCGCGCAGGTTGGTGTAGTCGGTGAGGAACTGGTCCAGCAGGTAGCCGTTGGCGGCGTGGACCTCCACCCCGTCGAACCCGGCGCGCTTGGCGTTCGCCGCCGAGGCGACGAAACCGTCCACGGCCTGCCTGATGTCGTCCAGGCTCATCTCCTTGGGGGCCGTCCAGGGGCCGTGCCCGCCGTACTCGGGCATCTTGACGCCCTGCGGCACCACCGCGGACGGCCCCGCGGTGTCGTCGCGGTAGGGGTTCCCCTGGGACAGCGCGCCCGCGTGCATCAGCTGGGCCACGATGGAGCCCCCGGCCTCGTGCACACCGGCCGTGGCCTCTCGCCAAGCGGCCACGTGCCGCTCCGACACCAGGCCCGGCTGGTTGAGGTAGCCCTGGCTGTAGACGGTGTCGGTGTAGGTCCCCTCAGTGATGACCAGGCCGAAGCCGCCGCGCGCGAACTCCGTGTAGTACTCGGCCATCTCGGGGGTCGGGGTGCCGTCCGGCGCGGCCGAGACGCGTGTCATCGGCGCCACCACCAGGCGGTTGGACGTGCGCAGCCCGCCGGCTCGTCCCGGCTCCAGCGCCGGATGCGCGATCTTCACGGTCATCTTCGCTCTCCTTCTCGTTCCGTGGACCGGGTCGGGGCCGGTCCGTCTCACAGGACGTCGATCGCCATCGGGGTCGGGCCGTCGGCGTTGATCCCGGCCAGGTCCTGCGGGCACGCCGACACGACGACGACGCAGTCCATGACCGCCTCGAAGGTGATCGCGTCCCCGGCCCGGCTCTCGGCGGCCAGCCATCGCAGCCGTCCGGACGCCTCCACCGGGATCCGCATGAACACGTTGACCGGCTGCGGGACGGTGGCGGTCGACAGCCCCATCCCCGCCAGCGCCGATTCGAGGTTCCGCGCGCACGAGGCGTGCCCCGGCGCTCCGAGCCCCTCGTACCGGGCGGGGTCGCATGCGGCGATCAGCATGTCGTGCGAGCCGGGGGAGGTGTCGTCCGCCAGGGTCAGGATCGGCCTGCGCCGATCAGTGACGAACGACTCACCCACCTGGGGAAAGAGCCGGCTCGTCACGCTGCGGGTGTGCGCGGCGCTCAGATGCTCGCGCGGGTCGTCCGCGGCGAACGCGAACAGGTCGCCGACCTGGCCGCCCTCCACGTCCACCACGCGCACCCGCCGCCCGGCGCCCACCCGCACCGCCCGGCCTTCTCCGGCGGGCACCATCGTCCGTCCCATCGTCACCATGCCGGACAGCACACCACCGGCCGGACCGCCCTGGCCATAGAGCTTCATCCAGGCTTGTCGAGGTCGGGTGGACCTTCATCCATAGTCGACCGTCCCTGACGGGTCAGTGCCCGGCCCGCCCTCCGGCGTGCCCGCTTCGCGCCCGCACGGGGCGCGGCCGATGGCGGCCATGCACCCTCGGTCACGGCCGGTAACCGGCGGAGCGGGCCGCCGGTCGGTCGCCTCATGGTCCACGGCCCGCTCGCCGGACGCGGCCCGGACCGGAGCCACACCGCCGCCCGTTCCGAATGATCATGGCGCCTGGTCCGTTTCTCTCTGATATGGGCGGTACTCTTCCCGCAGCGTTCATGCGTGATGAAGGTGCCGTCGGCAGAGAGGGACACGGCAGTTGAGTAAGGGAACAGGCGACGCGCATCTTCCGGAGCTTTTGAGCTCCCGGCGCGATGTCATTCTTGACCGGTGGGTCAACCTGGTCGTCGCGGGGGTGCGCGGCCGGATCACGGAGAGTGAGCTCCGGGCCGAGCTCTCCGAGCTGTACGGGTTGATCGAGAAGGCGACAGGCGGAGAGCGGGAGGCGGCCGCGGAACTCCGGGCCGCGCTGACCGAGATCTCCCGCACCCGCGCCCGGCAGGGATTCAGCCCCAGCGAGACCGCGGTGAGCGTGTTCTCGATCAAGCAGGCGGTCCTGGAGCAGGTCGGCGCCCTCGGCGACGTGGCGGCGTACGCCGAGTTCACGGCGTTCTCCTCCGAGATCGACGATCTGGGGCTGCTGACCTTCGAGACCTACGCCGCCGCGCGCGAGCAGGTCATCGCCGACCAGACCGAGCAGCTGCTCGAACTGTCCACGCCCGTGGTGAAGCTGTGGGAGGGGATCCTCGGGGTCCCGCTGGTGGGCACGCTCGACTCCGCCCGCACGCAGGTGGTGATGGAGACCCTGCTGGAGCGCCTGGTCGAGACGGGCTCCCAGTTCGCGGTGATCGACATCACCGGCGTCCCGGCCGTGGACACCGAGGTGGCCCAGCACCTGCTGAAGACCGTGATGGCGGCCAGGCTGATGGGCACCGACTGCGTGATCTCCGGCATCCGCCCGCAGATCGCCCAGACCATCGTGGCGCTCGGGATCGAGTTCGGCGACATCCCGACCAAGGCCTCCCTGGCCGACGCCCTGGAGTGGGCGCTGGAGCGCAGCGGCACCCGGGTCGTCGCCGGGGCGGGGGCCTGATGGAGCGCGTGCCGATTCTGAAGATCGGCCAAGTCCTGCTGGTGTCGATCCAGATCGACCTGCAGGACCAGACCGTGCTGGCGCTCCAGGAGGATCTGGCCGACCGGATCGTCAGAACGGGCGCACGCGGTGTGATCATCGACATCACCGCGGTGGACATCGTGGACTCGTTCATCGGCAGGATGTTCGCCACCATCGCCTCGATGTCGCGGCTGATGGACGCCGAGACGGTCGTGGTGGGCATGCGGCCCGCGGTGGCGATCACCCTGGTCGAGCTGGGGCTGTCGCTGGGCGGCGTCCGCACCGCCCTGGACCTGGAGAAGGGCATGCGCCTGCTCGGCGCGCCGCTGCCGGCCATCGCCCCCGGCGCGGTGGACGCTCCGTGACGACTCCGGCGGGTGACTCCGTCCCCATCACCTCCAACGACGACGTGGTCCGGGTGCGGCAGCTCGTGCGGGCCGCGGCGGCGTCGGCGGGGATGTCGCTGGTCGACCAGACCAAGATCGTCACAGCGGCCAGCGAGCTGGCCCGCAACACCTTGGTGCACGGCGGAGGCGGCTCCGCGCGCGTGGAGTCCGTCGTCAACGCGCGGGGACGCGCCGGGGTGCGGCTGGTGTTCACCGACTCGGGCGGCGGGATCCCCGACGTGGCGCAGGCGCTGACCGAAGGGTGGACGAGCGGGGGCGGCCTCGGCCTGGGCCTGCCGGGCGCGCGGCGCCTCGCGGACGAGTTCGAGCTGGAGACCGAGGTCGGGAGGGGCACCACGGTGACGGTGACCAAGTGGATCCGCTGACCGGCACCGGATGGATGACCAGCCCGCCGCCCGGTGACGCGGTGTGGCTGCGGGCCGAGGAGGCCAGCGCGGCGGCCGGCGCCCGGCGCCACGCCGCCCGCCTGGCCGAGAGGCTCGGCTTCGCGGGGGAGCGCCTCGGGCAGATCCAGCTCGCGGTGACCGAGGCGGCCACCAACCTCGCCAAGCACGCCGTGCAGGGCGAGATGCTCGTACGGATCGTCCGGACGGGTGAGGAGGCCTCGCTGGAGCTCGTGTGCCTGGACCGGGGCCCCGGCATCACCGATGTCCGCGCGTCCCGCCTGGACGGGCACTCCACGTCCGGCACGCTCGGCCTGGGGCTCGGGTCGATCGAGCGGCTCGCCGATCGCACCGGAATGCATTCGCTCCCGGGCGCCGGCACCGTCCTGTACGCCGGGTTCACGCGGCCCGCCGGCAGGGAGGCGGGCCCGGCGCCGGGCCCGCCCTTCGCCGGGCTGACCCGGCCGATCGACGGGGAAGAGGAGTGCGGCGACGCCTACGCCGCGCGGCTGGACGGCGGAACGGTCTACGCGATGGTCTGCGACGGCCTCGGGCACGGGCCGATGGCGGCGCGGGCCGGCCGGGAGGCCGTCACGGCGATGCGCGAGGCCGTGCTGCCGGCGCGCCCCCTCGACCTGCTGCGCCAGGTGCACCAGCGCCTCGGGGCGACCCGGGGCGGCGCGGTCGCGGTGGCGGCCGTGGACCCGGCGGCGGGCGCGGTGCGGTTCGCCGGCCTGGGCAACGTCGCCGGATGGATCGTCGGTCCCGACCGCCGGCAGGGCATGATCTCGGTGCCGGGCATCGCCGGCGCGAAGACCCGGACGCTGCGCGAGCACGCCTACGAGCTGCCGGAGGGCGCCGCCGTGGTGCTGCACTCCGACGGGCTGACCGACAAGTGGGGCCCCGCCGGCCGTCCCGGGCCCTCCCGCGAGCCGCTGCTCATCGCCGCGGACCTGCTGCGCTCCGCCGGGGTGCGGCACGACGACCGCTGCGTGCTGGCCGTGACCACCGCCGGACGGAGGTGAGCCGATGCCGGAGGAACTGCTGCGCCTGCGGGTGGCCGACGACGAGGGGGTCTTCGCCCTCCGCCAGGCCGGCCGGCAGGTCGCCGCGGCGGTCCGGCTGGACGTCCAGGACCAGGTGCGGGTCGCCACCGCGCTCAGCGAGGTCGGCCGGGAGCTGGTGGCCCACTCGGGCAGCGTCGCGGTGGTCTTCTGCCTCGACGTGCGTCCCGTGCCGCGGCTGCTGATCGACCTGGAGTACGCGCCCGCGCGCGGCGACCGCCGTCCCATGGAGGGCGACGCCGCCGCCGCGCGCCTCATGGACCTGGTGGAGGAGACGGGGCTGGAGGCGAAGCGGACCGTCCGCCTCGCCAAGGACCTGCCCGCCGACGCCGTCGCGGTGGCGGGAGCGACGCTGGCCGACCTGCGCGCCCGGCTGGCGCGCCTGCAGCCCGCCACCGCGCTGGAGGAACTGCGGACCCAGAACGCCGAGCTGGTCGAGGCGCTGGAGGACGTCCGGCGGCAGAGCGAGGAGCTCCGCGCGCTCAACACCGAGCTGGAGGAGACCAACCAGGGCGTGATGGCCCTCTACAACGAACTCTCCACCGAGTTGGAGGAGACCAACCGGGGAGTGGTCGCGCTGTACGCCGAGCTGGAGGAGAAGTCCGACCAGCTCCGCGAGGCGGGCGAGGCCAAGAACCGCTTCTGGGCCAACATCAGCCACGAGCTGCGCACGCCCGTCAACGGCGTCATCGGGCTCGCCCGGCTGCTCCTCGACCCCGCGGCCGAACCCCTCACCGGGGAGCAGCGGCACCAGGTCTCGCTGATCGCCGGCGCCAGCGAGACCCTGCTCTCCCTGGTGAACGAGCTGCTGGACATGGCCAAGGCCGAACAGGGGCGGCTCGCGCCGCGCCGCACCCTCGTCGAGGTCTCCTTGATGCTGCGGCAGCTGGCGGACCTGATGACGCCCATGGCCGAGCAGTCGGGAGTGCGGCTCCAGGTGGACGCCGCCGAGGCGGGGGCCCTCACCCTGGTCACCGACGAGGTGATGCTGACCCGGATCCTGCGCAACCTGGTGGCCAACGGGCTGAAGTTCACCGACGAGGGCGAGGTGCGCCTGACGACCCGGCGCGCACCCGGCCACCTGGAGTTCGTCGTCGCCGACACCGGGATGGGCATCCCACCCGGCGAGCAGGAACGCGTCTTCGAGGAGTTCTACCAGGTACCGGGCGGCAAGCCGGGAGGAACGGGGCTCGGCCTGACCTACTCCCGCCGTCTCGCCCACGCCCTCGGCGGCGATCTGACGCTGGAGAGCGAGGTCGGCGCGGGCACGACGGTGACGCTGCGCCTCCCTCCGTACCTCAGCCTGGCCGAGCTCCGCCTCGCGCACGTGCTGGTCGCCGACGGGGACGGCGCCGCGCGCCGGCTGCTGCGGGACATGATCGGCGACGCCGCCGAGCGCGTCAGCGAGGCCGGCGACCCGGAGACCGTCCAGGACCTGGCGGCCTCCTCCGACTCGCCCGAGCTGATCCTGCTCGGTCCCGGCATCTCCGCCGCCGACGCGGTCGGCGGACCCGGCGGGCCGCCCGCCGGGACCGCCGTCGTGCAGATCGCCCCGTCGGACGCGGCCGCCTCGGACGGGACGCGGCCCGAGCGCGTCGACGCCGTCCTCGACCAGGCCCAGCTCGCCCCGGTCATGCTCGCCGACGCGGTGGCGCGGGCCCGGGCCCGGCGAACGGCGCGGACACCATGACCGACGTGATCCCCACCGCGACCACCCTGGTCGTCGACGACAACGAGACCAAGCGCTACATCATCGGCAGCTGGCTGCGCCGCGCCGGGCACACCGTCGTGGAGGCCGCCACCGCCGCCCAGTGCTGGGAACGGCTCGCCGAGCACCAGATCGACCTGGTCGTCCTCGACGTCCAGTTGCCGGACGCGAACGGCATGGAGGTCTGCGAGCAGATCAAGGCCGCCCCCGCGACGGCGTCGCTGCCCGTCGTGCACATCTCCGCCACGGCCGTCGAGGCCACCGACCGCACCCACGGGCTGCGGCGCGGCGCCGACGCCTACATGACCGACCCGATCGACCCGGGCGAGTTCATCGCCACCGCCGAGGCGGTCCTGCGCTACTACCAGGCCCGGCGCCGCGCCGAGCGGATCGCCGAGCGGATGGCGGCGTTCACCAGCACCTCGCTGGCCATCAACGCCGCCACGACCTTCGACGGGCTCGCGGCGGTGGCGGCGCGCGGCGCGTTCGACATCTTCTCGTCCCCCGCGGCGGTCTACATCCTCCCCCCGGACGGCCACGTGAGGAGGACCGCCAACCTGGGCGGCGAACCGTGGAACCGGCCCTGCCCTCCCGACGTGCCCGCGCGGCTCGCCGCGGCGACCGGCCTCGGCGACGACACCGGCACCCGCATCGCGGCCGTGCCGGTGGCGCGCTGGCGCGAGCTGCTGCCCGACAGCGAGCCGAAGGGCGAGGTCCTGCTGGTGACCTCGCGGGCCAAGCCCGGCCGCCCCGCGATCGGGGTGGCGATCGAGGCCGGCGGCGCGTCCGACGAGGACGCCACCCACCTCCTGCGCCAGCTGGGCCAGGCGGTGGCGCTGGCGATGGAGGCGCTGCGCTCCTACACCGAGGAGCACATGATCTCCCTGACGCTCCAGCGCAGCCTGCTGCCCGCCGTCCACCCCGCCATGCCCGGCTGGGCGTTCAGCGTCCGCTACGAGCCGGCCAGCGACCAGGCCGAGGTGGGCGGCGACTTCTACGAGGTCATCGACCGCGGCGAGGACGTCCTGGTGGCCATCGGCGACGTGCAGGGGCACTCCCTGCACGCGGCCACCGTCATGGCGGAGCTCCGGCACGCGATGCGCGCGTTCGCCGCGGAGGGCCATGGCATCACCGAGATCCTCAGGCTGCTCAACACCGTGATGCAGCGCTACCACGACGACCAGACCGCCACGATGTGCCTGATGTCGCTGGACGCGCGCACGGGACGGCTCCAGGTCGCCAACGCGGGCCACCTGCCGCCCCTCCACATCGCCGGGGGGCTGGCCGAGTACGGCGGCCGGGGCGGCCTCCTGCTCGGCTTCCCCGCCGAGCGGCTCGGCCTTGAGGAAACGACCGTCCCGCCGGGCGGCACCGTCGTGCTCATCACCGACGGGCTGGTCGAGGACCGCACCGTCTCCCTGGCCGCCAACCTCGAACGCCTCCGGGTCCTCGCCACCGACGTGGACGACGACCTGGAGGCCTACAGCGACCGCATCATCACCGAGTTCGGCCACCGCGAGGACGACGTCGCCCTCATCGTCCTGCGCCGCGACGCCTGAGTCAGAGGCGCCGAGGAATCGCCGGGAGTCACCGTCCCCGTGACACGCCGGGGGCGGGATCCGACCCGATCGCGTGCGCGGTGATTGACCCAAAACGTGCCTTCCCTTGAGCTAGTCGATCGAGGCAGCGGGAATCAGGCGAGGCGTACGGGAATCCACGCTCCGCGATCGTGCGCGGGCCATTAGGGAGTGCACTTGTCCTCGGCACCGGATCCGTCGGAACCGGAAGCGGAACCGGAGCGACGGCGAGGCCTTGACTACCTTCTCACCATTCCGAGGGGCATCGCGCAGGTCGATTTCCAGCCGAACCACTGGACCGGTCTGATCTTCCTCGCGGCCCTGTTCGCGGGCGGCTGGCAGTTCGGCGCCTACGGGCTTCTGGGGACGGTCGTCGCCACGCTCACCGCCCACCTCCTCGGCGTCTCCTGGCGGGACCGGATCTCGCTGGGCCTGGAGGGCTTCTGCGGCACGCTGATCGGCGTCAGCCTGGTGCTCTACCTGAACCCCCGGTGGATGACGGTCCTGCTGGTCATCGGCGGCGCGATCGCCGGCAGCGTGCTCACCTCGGCGCTGCGGGCGTTCCTCGCCCCGTACGACCTGCCCACGTTCACCGCGCCCTTCTGCGTGATCACGTCCGTGATGGTCATCGGCGGGCCGTCCTTCGGCCGGGTGTGGGCGGAGCACGCGGGCTCGGCCCCGCCGTCCGCGTCCGCTCCCGGCACGGCGATGACCTGGACCTACTTCTGGAAGGGCACGTTCAACGGCGTCGGCCAGGTGTTCTTCCAGGACAAGTGGTACGTCGGCCTGATCTTCCTGGCCGGCCTGGTCGTCGCCGGCTGGGTGACGGGGCTGGTGGCCCTGGTCTCCAGCCTGATCGGCCTGCTCACCGGCTGGGCGCTGGGGGCGCAGGCCGCCGACCTCGGGGCCGGCCTGTACGGCTACAACTCCGTGCTGACCGGGCTCGCGCTGTTCGGCACCTTCGTCGTCGTCACCTCGGTGAGCGCCGCCTACGCCGTGGTCGGCACGGTGGCGGCGGCGGGCCTGACGGCCGGCGTCGGCACCCTGTTCGAGGTGGTCGGAGGCCACACCCTCACCTGGCCGTTCGTGCTGGTGACCTGGGTGTTCCTCGCCGCCGTCCCGATGTTCAACAAGATCGAGCGCGCTGGGTGACCGCCGGCGGCGGTCGGGCGCGGAAGGGAAATCGATGAACCTCACCCCGCGGGAGATGGACAAGCTCGTCCTCTTCACCGCCGCTCAGATGGCGCAGCAGCGCCGGGACAGGGGCCTGAAGCTGAACTACGCCGAGACGGTGGCGCTGATCAGCTCCGCGATCGTGGAGGCGGCCCGGGACGGCAGGACCGTCGCCGAGTGCATGGAGCTCGGCAAGCGGGTGGTCGGGCCCGGCGACGTGCTGCCCGGCGTGCGCGCGATGCTGAAGCTGATCCAGGTCGAGGCCGCCTTCGACGACGGCACCAAGCTGGTCTCCTGCCACGACCCGGTCGGCGGCAGATAGTGTCCGGCGGCCGCCGGGTCGCCCTGGTCGGCGGGCACGAGAGCCGCCAGGGCCGGTGCCTTCCGGACCTGGCCGGTTCCGGGGGCCCGCGCGTGCACGCCGCGGGACGGGACCTGCACTCGGCGCTGCGGCCGGGCGACCGCCTCGTGGCGGTGCCGATGACGCTCGGGCGCGACCCGGACCTGCCGGTCGTCACCGCGCAGACCCTGAGGTGGGCGGCCCGGGAGCGGGCGCCGGGAGACCTGCTGCTGGCCGGGCCGCTGGCTCGACGTCGGTGCCATGGTGCTCCTGGCGGCGCTGGTCGGGTTCGTCGCCGTCGTGTGCCTGTGGCTGCTGTACTTCCGCGGCCTGGCGGAC
>NZ_JBEZJP010000267.1:0-11219 GCF_040653175.1 Actinomadura sp. NPDC048032 | reverse complement strand
GTCGCCACCGCCGTCCGGCGGTGGCGCGACCGGGGCCGTCGCACGCTCGCCCGAGGAGGCACGCTCGCTGATGGCATCGATACAGCAGGGATGGCGGCGCGGACGCGCGTCCGACATGGGGGATGAGGGGACCCGATGATGCACAACACCGTGACCGGTGAGTTGAACTGGCTGCTCAACGACTTCGCCCAGCGGGTCACGACGGTGCGGCAGGCGGTGATCCTGTCGCGCGACGGGCTGGCCGTGGCCGCCTCCAACGAGCTCGCCCGCGAGGACGCCGAGCACCTGTCGGCGCTGGCGTCCGGCGTGCAGAGCCTCGCGCGCGGCGCCGGGCGGCACTTCGCGGGCGGCAACGTCCGCCAGACCATCATCGAGATGGACGCGCTGCTGCTGTTCGTGACGGCGGCGGGCGACGGCACCTGCCTGGCGGTGCTCGCCGAGGCGGAGGCCGACGCCGGACTCGTCGCCTACGAGATGGCGGTGCTGGTCAAGCGGGTCGGCCAGCACCTGCAGGCGAGCCCGAGGTTCGGAGCGGAGGCGGGCGGTCAGGGGTTCGGAGGCGCCGGGGGGTCCGCGCCGCGGGGCTTCTGACCGATGACCCCGCCGGGAGAGCGCTGGCTGGACCGGGAGGCCGGTCCGCTCGTGCGCCCCTACGCGATGACGCGGGGACGGACCCGTCCCGAGGGCGCGGGCTTCGAGCTGATCGCGATGGTCGCGGCCACCGGCGTCCCCCCGGGCGACCGGCTGCGCTACAGCCCCGACCACGCGCGGGTGCTGCGCGGCTGCGCGCGGCCGGTGACGGTGGTCGACCTCGCGGCCGACCTCGGCCTGCCCCTCGGGGTCGTGCGGGTGCTGCTCGGCGACCTGCGGGACAAGGGGCTCATCGCGGTGGTGGACGAGGCGCGCCCGGCCGAGGGCCGGCGGCCCTCGTCCGGGGTGCTGAGGGAGGTGCTCAATGGACTCCGCGCGCTCTGACCGGGCGGCGGCCGGGCCGGGCTTCGGGGCCCGGCCGCCGGTCACCACCAAGATCCTGATCGCGGGCGGGTTCGGCGCGGGCAAGACCACCATGGTCGGCTCGGTCAGCGAGATCCGGCCGCTGCACACCGAGGAGCTCCTGAGCGACCGCGGGACCGGGGTCGACGACGTGGCGGGCGTCGCCGCGAAGGAGACCACGACCGTCGCCATGGACTTCGGCCGGATCACGCTCTCCGACCAGCTGCTGCTCTACCTGTTCGGCACGCCCGGCCAGGAGCGGTTCTGGTTCATGTGGGACGAGCTGGCGGCGGGCGCGATCGGCGCGGTCGTGCTCGCCGACACGCGCCGGCTGACCGGCAGCTTCCCCGCGATCGACTACTTCGAGCGCCGCGGCGTCCCGTTCGTGGTGGCCGTGAACTGCTTCGACGGCGAGCGGACGCACCGGCCCCGCGACATCGCCATCGCGCTCGACCTGGACCCCGGCGTCCCGGTGGTGCTGTGCGACGCGCGCCTCCGCGAGTCGTCCAAGGAGGTGCTCGTCGCGCTGATGGAGCACGTGCTGAGCTGGCCGGACGACGAGGACGAGGCGCCCGGCGGCCGGAAGGCCGATCATCGTGAACCCGCGACGTAGTAGGCTCCCGCACACCCCCGTACTCCACGCATCGGGAGGTTTCCCCCGCATGTCCCGCCCCCCAATGCCGACCGCGACACACGTGAGCAGGGTCCGCCAGCCGTGATGGGCCCCCGTTTCTCCTCCATCCGGGCGAGGATCAGCCTGCTGGTCCTCGTGCCGTTGCTGGCGCTCGCCTCGCTGTGGGTGTTCCTCACGGCCTTCACCTACGGCGACGCGAACCAGTTGCTGCGGAGCCGCGAGTTCCAGGAGAAGACCGTGCTGCCCACGCAGCACCTCATCGACGCGCTGCAGAAGGAGCGGCGGCTGACGATGGCCGAGCTCGGCGGCGCCCGCCTCGACGCCGGCGTGATGCGGACGCAGCGGCAGACCACCGACGACGTGGCCGAGAAGGTCCGCGAGGGCGCGCGCGACAAGGGCCTCCGGGGCTCGATCCTGCCCCAGGTCGCCGACCGGCTGGACGCCTTCGTGGAGCGGATCGACACGCTGCACGGCGTCCGACAGGGCATCGACCAGCGCGTCTCCGACCGCGAGCGCGTCCTGAGCGAGTACAGCGGCATCATCGACGCGGGCTTCGCCATCTACAACGCGACCACGCCGGGGGACGGGTCCATCACCGCGCACGCCCGCACGCTCGCCTCGTTGGGCCGCGCCCGCGAGTTCATGTCGCGCGAGGACGCCCTGCTGTCCGGCGCGCTGGCCGCCGGGCACATCACGACCGCCGAGCGGGGGCAGTTCGCGCAGCTCGTCGGCGCCCAGCGGATGCTGTACGCCGACAACGCGCCCAACCTGCACCACGACTTCGAACGCTACGAGCGGCTCGCGGCGTCCCCGCCGTTCGTCCAGCTGCGGTCGCTGGAGGACCAGGTCATCCGCGGCGCCGAGCCGCCCCGCGCCGCCGTGCGCACGATCCCCGAGGCGAACACCCGGCCCGCCGCGGGGGTCCGCACCGGGCAGCCCGCCGCCCGCGCCCCGCACACGCCGGTCATCGAGCCCGCCATCTGGCGGTCGCTCGCCGACACCGTCAACGGTCGGCTGTTCGAGCTGGAGAACAGGGCCCTCGACGACGTCGTCGACCACGGCGAGAACATCGCGATCAGCGCCTTCACTCGCCTCGGCCTCGCCGGCGGCGTCGGCCTGCTCGCCATCGTGCTGTCGGCGCTGCTCGCGGTCCGGGTGTCGCGGCGGCTGCTGGAGGAGTGCCGCACGCTCGCCTCCGGCGTCGTGGACTTCACCCGCATGCGGCTGCCGCTGCTGGCCGAGCAGGTCCGCGCCGGCGCCTCCGTCGAGCCCGAGGCCGCGCCCGACATCGACTACCGCATCACCGAGATCCGGCAGATCGCCGAGTCCTTCGACCGCGCCCGCGAGGCCGTGCTCGTCGCCGCCGAGGGCGAGGTCGCGGCCCGGCGCGGCATCAGCGAGGTGTTCGTCAACCTCGCGCGCCGCAACCAGGCGCTGCTGCACCGGCAGCTCAGCCTGCTCGACACGATGGAGCGCCGCACCGAGGACCCCTCGGAGCTGTCGGACCTGTTCCGCCTCGACCACCTCGCGACGCGCATGCGCCGGCACGCCGAGGGCCTGGTCATCCTGGCGGGCAAGACCGCCGGGCGCGGCTGGCGCCGTCCCGTCCCGCTGGTGGACGTGGTGCGCGGCGCCGTCGCCGAGGTCGAGGACTACCCGCGCGTGCGGGTGCAGCCGCTGCCGCGCGTCTCGCTGCTCGGCTCCGCCGTCGCCGACGTCATCCACCTGCTCGCCGAGGTGGTGGAGAACGCCACCACGTTCTCGCCGCCGCAGTCGCCGGTGCGGGTCAGCGGCCACGCGGTCGCCAGCGGGTTCGCGATCGAGGTCGAGGACCGCGGCCTCGGGATGACGGAGGAGGCGCTGCGCAGGGCCAACGAGCGGCTCGCCCACCCGCCCGAGTTCGACCCGTCCGACAGCGCCCAGCTCGGGCTGTTCGTCGTCGCCCGGCTGGCGCAGCGGCAGGACATCACCGTCACCCTCCGCCCGTCCCCGTACGGGGGGACGACGGCGATCGCGCTGATCCCGAGCTCGCTCATCGTGGAGAGCGCCGAGCCGGAACCGGCCGTGCGCCGCGCCACCGGGCCCATGCAGAAGCTGCCGAGCGCCGCCGCGGCGCTCCCGGCGGCCACGCCCGGAGGCGAGTCCGGCGGGTACGTCCGGCTCGTCGCCGAGGCCGAGCCCTACCGGCCCGAGCCGGCGCGTCCGGCCGAGGAGCCGCCGCCCGCGGCACCCGTGGCGCCCGTGCCGGTCGCGACGCCTCCCGCCGAGGCGGAGGCGCCGCCCGCGCCCGCCCGGCCCGAAGAGCGGCCGGAGCCCGTCCCGCCCCCGCGGGAGGGAGAGCTGCCCAGGCGCAGGCGGCAGCAGCACCTGGCGCCCCAGCTCAAGGAACGGGTGGACGCGCACCTGGCCGCGCAGGGGCAGGCCCCGCCGACCGCTCCGGAACCGGCCGCGCCCCCGGCGCCGCCCGCCCCGGAGCCGGCCGGGACGCCGCTCGCGGCGCCCGTCCCCATGGACGCCCCCGCGGACGGGGCCGGCCGCGACCCGGCCGGGACCGTTCCCGCGGGCGAGGACCCGGACGACGGCGCCGCCCGCTCGCCCGAGTCGATGCGAACGATGCTGTCCAGCATGCAGCGCGGCTGGCAGCGCGGCAGGCAGGACGCGGCCGACGCGGAGGCCGCGGGACACGTAGGCGACCAGGAGGACGACGCCCCATGACACAGCCCCAGCACTCCGGCGCGGAGGTCCCGGGCGGAGCCGGAGGCGAGCTCAACTGGCTCCTGGACAGCCTCGTCCAGCGGGTCGCCCCGGTGCAGAACGCCGTCGTGCTGTCCAGCGACGGGCTGCGGATCGCCGCGTCCAGCGGGCTGGCGCCTGAGGAGTCCGACCACCTGTCGGCCGTGGCCGCCAGCTTCCAGAGCCTCGCCCGCGGGGCCGGGGAGTCCTTCGGCGGCGGGCCCGTCCGGCAGACGATCGTGGAGATGGAGTCGTCGTTCCTCTTCGTCACCGCCGCCGGCCGGGGCGCCTGCCTGGCCGTCCTCGCCGACGCCGAGGCCGACCTCGGGATCATCGCCTACGAGATGGCGATGCTCGTCACCCGGGTCGGCCAGCACCTGTCGGCCAACCCGCGCGTCGTCGCGGCCGAGTCCGGCGGAGCGTGAGGTGGGCGGCACGGCGTGGTACGACGACGCGGCGGGCCCCGTCGTGCGCCCGTACGCGCTCACCCGAGGCCGGACGCACTACGACGGCGTCGAGTTCGACCTGGTCGCGCTGATCGTCGCGGCCGACCCGCCCGAACCCGCGGAGGACGCCCACGCACTTCCGGCGACCCCATGGGCGCCGGAGCCCGAACATGACATGATCCTGGAGCTTTGCCGCACCCCGTTGTCGGTCGCCGAGATAGCGTCGGATCTGGAACTTCCCCTCGGGGTCGTCCGTGTCCTGCTCGGCGATCTGCTCGACCACTCGCTGATACAGGTCCGGCGCCCCGCGCCGGTGGCGCAGTTCCCCAGCGAGCGCGTACTCAAGGAAGTGATCGATGGAATCCGTGCGCTCTGACGCGGCCGCCCAGCAGGGCGACTCGGCGCTGACGGTAAAGATCCTCGTCGCCGGCGGTTTCGGCGTCGGCAAGACCACCCTGGTCAGCGCGGTCAGTGAGATCCGCCCGCTGCGCACCGAGGAGGCGCTGACCGAGAAGAGCATCGGGATCGACGACACCACGGCCGTCGCGTCCAAGACCACCACCACCGTGGCGATGGACTTCGGGCGCATCACCCTGCCCAACGGCCTGGTGCTGTTCGTGTTCGGCACCCCCGGCCAGGACCGGTTCTGGTTCATGTGGGACGAACTGGCCAAGGGCGCGCTCGGGGCGGTCGTCCTCGTCGACACCCGCCGCCTCGCCGACTGCTTCGCCTCGGTCGACTACTTCGAACGCCGCGGCGTCCCGTTCATCATCGGCGTCAACCGCTTCGACGGCGCCGGCCAGCACTCGGCCGACCAGGTCCGCGACGCCCTCGACCTGGCCCCGGAGATCCCCGTGATCTCCTGCGACGTCCGCGACCGCGAGGACGCCAAGCGCGTCCTCATCAGCCTCGTCGAACACATCATGCGAACCATGAGCACAGGACGACAGATGGCGTATTGATTGCTTTTTTCTCCTCCTTCGGGCCTGGCGGCCCTCCATCGTCGAGAAAAGCGGGCGATCGCCGGCATCGCTTCGACTCGCCTGGCGGCTCGCTGCGCGATCAGGTTCTCGCAAGCTCGGACCTGCCTTCGGACGCGATCGCGGCGGTGAGGTCGTCGCGTGGTTGCGGTGGGGGCTGAGGTAGGCGGTTAGGCGGGTTACGGCCCCGCTCGGCGTGGTTGTGCGCTGGGCGGGGTCGTTCCGTGTCGGCGGCTTTGTCTTCTGAGTGTGGAAAGTTTGGAGATTCTGAGGGAAAGGTCTTCTCAGGGCGGCGAAAGCGGGTTACGGTCTCGGGCATGAGACCGGCGTCACACCGCGCCGGGCCCGATCCCGAGAGGACGGCGTGATGCGCATGTCGGCTCGCCCGCAGAACGTGCACCAGGCACGCCTGCTGCGGCTGCTGCGTGACGAGGGGCCGCGCTCGCGCGCCGAGCTGGGCGACGTCGTCCGGCTGTCGCGGTCCAAGCTGGCGGTGGAGCTGGACCGGCTCGTCGAGCTCGGCCTCGTGGAGGGCGCCGGGCTGGCGGCCTCGCGGGGCGGGCGGCGGTCGGGGATCGTCCGGCTGTCGCCGCGGCTGCGGTTCGTCGCCTTCGACATCGGGGCGACCTCGATCGACGTGGCGGTGACCGACGGCGCGCTGGAGGTCCTCGGGCACGTCAGCGAGCGGTGCGACGTCCGGCAGGGCGCGACCGTGGTGCTGGAGCGGGCGCTGGACCTGCTCGGCAAGCTGCGCGACGAGGGCCTGATCCCGCAGGTGCACGGGACGGGCATCGGGGTGCCGGGGCCGGTCAGCTTCCGCGACGGCATGCCGGTCGTCCCGCCGATCATGCCCGGCTGGGACCGGTTCCCGGTGCGGGACGCGATCGGCCAGGAGCTCGGCTGCCCGGTCCTCGTCGACAACGACGTGAACCTGATGGCCCTCGGCGAGCTGCACGCCGGGCTCGCCCGGTCGGTGGACGACTTCCTGCTCGTGAAGATCGGCACCGGGATCGGCTGCGGCATCGTGGTGGACGGCGCCATCTACCGGGGCGTGTCCGGCAGCGCGGGGGACATCGGCCACATCCGGGTCGACGACGACGGCCCGACCTGCGCCTGCGGCAACGCCGGATGCCTGGAGGCGTTCTTCGGCGGCGCGGCGCTCGCGCGGGACGCCGAGGCGGCGGCGCGGTCCGGCCGCTCGCCCGCCCTCGCGGCCCTGCTGGAGACCCACGGGCAGCTGACGGGCGAGCACGTCGGCGAGGCGGCCGCCGCCGGCGACCCGTGCGCGGTGCAGATCATCCGGGAGGGCGGCCGGCACGTCGGCCAGGTCCTCGCCGGGCTCGTCAGCTTCTTCAACCCCGGCCTCGTCATCATCGCGGGCGGCGTCGCGGGCCTCGGCCACGCGCTGCTCGCCGAGATCCGCAGCGTCGTGTACCGGCGGTCCGCGCCGCTCGCGACCGGCAACCTTCCGATCGTGCTGTCCGAGCTCGCCGGCGCCGCCGGCGTGGTCGGCGGCGCCCGGCTCATCAGCGACCACGTCTTCTCCGCGTCCTGACCCCCTCTCCGGCCCCCGAGGAGGCCCGATGGGCTCGCCCGAACCCGAACCGCTGCTGCGGATGCGCGGCATCGTCAAGCAGTTCCCCGGCGTCCGCGCCCTGGACGGCGTCGACCTCGACGTCCGCCCCGGCGAGGTGCACTGCCTGCTGGGCCAGAACGGCGCCGGCAAGTCCACGCTCATCAAGGTGCTCGCCGGCGCGCACCAGCCCGACCAGGGCGAGATCGTGTTCGGCGGGGCGCCGGTCCGGCTCGCCGGGCCCACCGCCGCGATGCGGGCCGGGATCGCCACGATCTACCAGGAACTCGACCTGGTGGACGGCCTGTCGGTCGCCGAGAACATCTTCCTCGGGCACGAGAGGGCCCGCTTCGGGTTCACCCGCCGCGGCGAGGCCGAGCGGGCGGCGCGGGAGCTGCTCGGGCGCCTCGGGCACGGGGAGATCCCGCCGCGCCGCGAGGTCGGGCGGCTGCCGGCGGCGGGCAAGCAGGTCGTCAGCATGGCCCGCGCCCTGTCGCACGACGCCCGCCTCATCGTGATGGACGAGCCGTCCGCCGCGCTCGCCCACGACGAGGTCGCCAACCTCTTCCGCATCATCCGGGAGCTGACCGCGGCCGGTGTCGCGGTGGTGTACATCTCGCACCGGCTGGAGGAGATCCGCGAGATCGGCGACCGGGTGACCGTCCTCAAGGACGGCCGGTCGGTCGCGGGCGGGCTGCCCGCGCGGGGCACCTCCACCGACGAGATCGTCTCGCTCATGACCGGGCGCGACGTGGAGTACGTGTTCCCCCCGCGGCCCGAGCCCGAGGACGGCCGCCCCGAGGTGCTGCGGGTCGAGGGCCTCACGCTGCCCGGCGCGTTCGAGGACGTGTCGCTCACCGTCCGCGCGGGCGAGATCGTCGGGCTCGCGGGGCTGGTCGGGTCCGGGCGCTCGGAGATCCTGGAGACCGTCTACGGGGCCCGGCGCCCCGCCCAGGGACGGGTGCTCGTGGACGGCCGCCCGGTCCGTCCCGGCGACACGGGCGCGGCGGTGCGGCGCGGCATGGGCATGGCGCCCGAGGAGCGCAAGAGCCAGGCGCTGCTGCTGAACGAGACCGTCGCCGCCAACGTCAGCGTCGCCTCGCTGCCGCGCTACGCCTCGTTCGGCTGGCTCAGCCGCCGCCGCGAGCTCGCCGACGTGCGGCGCCAGATCGAGTCGCTCGACATCCGGCCGCCCGACCCGCGGCGCCCGGTCGTGACGCTGTCGGGCGGCAACCAGCAGAAGGTCGTGCTGGCCCGGTGGCTGCTCGGCACGGCCGGGCTGCGGCTGCTGATCCTCGACGAGCCCACCCGCGGCGTGGACGTCGGCGCCCGCGCCGAGCTGTACGCGGTGATCCGCGAGCTGGCCGGACGGGGGATCGGGGTGCTGCTGGTGTCCAGCGAGGTTCCCGAGGTGCTCGGGCTCGCCGACCGCGTCCTCGTCGTCCGGGAGGGGCGCGTCGTGCACACCGGCGACGCCCGCGACCTCGACGAGGGCGCCGTGCTCAACATGATCATGGAGGGGAGTGCCCTGTGACCGGCACCTTTCACTCCGGAGGGTCGGCCCCCCGGACCGAGAAGAACACCGGCGAGCACGGCGGGGCGCCCGCCCGGCCGGCCGGCGGGGGCGGGGGGCCGCGGCTGCCGTTCGCGCGGAGCGGCGCCGGGAGCCGCGAGATCCACCATCTCGGGCTCGTCGCCGCGCTGGTCCTGCTGTCGGTCGTCGGCCTCGTGACCGAGCCCGGCAACTTCGCGACCTCGGGCAACGTCGTCGGCATCCTCGCGCTCGCCGCCACCATCGGCGTGATCACCGTCGGCCAGACGTTCGTCATCATCGGCGGCGGGATCGACCTGTCCGTCGGGTCGGTGATGGCGCTGGCGTCGGTGTGGGCGACGACGGTGGCGACGCAGTCCTACGGCCCCGCGGTGATGGCGCTGTGCGCGGTCCTCGTCGGCACCGGCGCGGGAGTCGTCACCGGGCTGCTGATCTCCTACGGGCGGCTGGTCCCGTTCATCGCCACCCTCGCGATGCTCGTCGCGGCGCGGGGGCTGGCGCAGCGGATGTCGGACCGCAGGACCCAGCTCGTCCGGCCGGAGAACGACGCGATCGAGGCGCTGTCCACCACGAAGGTGCTCGGGCTGCCGCTCGTCGTGTACATCTTCGCCGCGGTCGCGGCCGCCGGATGGCTGCTGCTCAACCGCACCACGTTCGGCCGCCGGACGTTCGCGGTCGGCGGCAACCCCGAGGCGGCGCGGCTGGCCGGCATCGACGTCCGCCGGCACACCCTGCTGCTGTACGCGCTGTCCGGGTTCTGCTGCGGCGTCGCCGCGCTCATCATCATGGCCCGCACCACCACCGGCTCCAGCACCCACGGCGACCTGTACGAGCTGGACGCGATCGCCGCCGTCATCATCGGCGGGACGCTGCTCACCGGCGGGCGCGGCACCGTCGCCGGGTCGATCCTCGGCGTGCTGGTGTTCACCCTCATCACCAACCTGTTCATCCTGAACGGCCTGCAGACCAGCGACCAGCTGATCGCCAAGGGCGCGATCATCGTGATCGCCGTGCTGCTGCAGCGCCGCGGGCTCCGCTCGCCCACCTGAGGACACCGCCCGACACCCACCCCACGTCCGGCGCCGCGCGTCCCGGGGAACGCGCGGCGGGGGACGCCCCATCCCTTGATCAGGAGCACGTCATGCGTGATCAGAGCCCCCGTCCCACCCGCAGAGGCGTCCTGTTCGGCGGCGCCGTCGTCGCGGCGGGCAGCCTCGCCGCGGCCTGCACGAGCAACAACGAGAAGGACGACCCGAGCCCGGCGGCGCAGGCCGGGTCGCTCGCCGGCGACAACGACAAGCCGGGCAAGCAGGTCACCATCGGGTTCTCCGCGCCCGCCGCGGACCACGGCTGGATCGCGGCGATCGCCAAGAACGCCGAGGCGCAGGCCAAGAAGTACAAGGACGTGACGTTCAAGCCGGTCGAGCCGACCAACGACATCAACCAGCAGATCTCCGCCGTCGAGTCGCTGATCCGCGCGAAGGTCGACGTGCTGGTGATCCTGCCCAACGACGGGGAGCAGCTGAACCAGGTCGCCCGCAAGGCGATGGACGCCGGCATCCCGGTCGTCAACCTCGACCGCGTCTTCCCCGACAAGCTGTCGTACCGGACGTGGGTCGGCGGCGACAACTACGGCATGGGCGTCTCCGCCGGCCACTACATCGGCAAGAAGCTGAAGGGCAAGGGCGCCTCGAACCCGGTGATCCTGGAGATCCAGGGGATCGCGACGCTGCCGCTGACGCAGGAACGCAGCAAGGGCTTCGCGGACGCGCTGAAGTCCTACGGCTACACCGTCACCGCCAAGCAGGACGCCAAGTTCACCGTGGAGTCCGGCAACCAGGTCGCCTCCAACCTGCTGCAGGCGCACAAGAAGATCGACGCGTTGTGGAACCACGACGACGACCAGGGCGTCGGCGTGCTCGCCGCGATCAAGCAGTCCGGCCGCAAGGAGTTCTTCATGGTGGGCGGCGCGGGCTCGGCCAACGCCATGCGCGATATCAAGTCCGGCGGCGGCGTGCTGGAGGCCACCGTCACCTACCCGCCGACCATGGCCGCGTCCGCGATCAAGCTGGGCCGGCTCATCGCGCAGGGCAAGGGCATGGCCGACCTGGTCGAGCTCCAGGTGCCCCAGTCGATCACCCTGGCCTCCGAGACGGTCGCCAAGGACAACGTCGACACCTACATGCCGCTCGGCTTCGAGTCCTGAGCGGCGGGGGCGCCGGCAGGTTCCCGAACGCCGGAACGATGTGGTGATCGATCAGGTACCGGTACTTGGCCTCGGTCGTGGCCTCCAGATCCTGCCCCAACC
>NZ_JBEZJP010000266.1:0-11234 GCF_040653175.1 Actinomadura sp. NPDC048032 | reverse complement strand
GCCGACGACGTCGCGGCGCTCGCGCCCGATCGCCACCATCTCCTCGCCGAAGACCTTCGTCCAGTCGGGGCCGCCCTTGCCGGTGACGAACTTGCCGGTGGCGGGGTCGAACGCGCCGCCGCCGTGCATGCAGTCCTCGGTGTCGTTCTCGGCGGGGGCGTAGCCGCGGCCCTTGGTGGTGATGCAGTGCACGATCACCGGGCGGCCGAACCCGCGGGCGCGGCGCAGCGCCCGCTCGACGGCGTCCTCGTCGTGGCCGTCGATCGGGCCGACGTACTTCATGCCGAGGTCCTCGAACATGGCCTGCGGCTGCAGGACGTCCTTGAGGCCCTTCTTGATGCCGTGCAGCGCCTCGTAGGCGACGTTGCCGACCACGGGCGCCCGCGGCACCGTCTTCTTGATCAGGTCGAGCGCGTTCTCGTAGCCCTGGGTGACGCGCAGGTCGGCCAGGTGCGAGGCGAGGCCGCCGATGGTCGGCGAGTAGGAGCGGCCGTTGTCGTTGACGACGACGATGACGGGGCGATCGACGCCGGCGGCGATGTTGTTCAGCGCCTCCCAGCACATGCCGCCGGTCAGCGCGCCGTCACCGACGACCGCGACGACGGCGCGGTCGTCCTCGCCGCGCAGCTGGAACGCCTTGGCGAACCCGTCGGCGTAGGACAGGGCCGTCGAGGCGTGCGAGTTCTCGATGATGTCGTGCTCGGACTCGGCGCGGCTCGGGTAGCCCGACAGGCCGCCGCGCTGGCGCAGCAGCTCGAAGTCGTGCCGGCCGGTGAGAATCTTGTGCACGTAGGCCTGGTGGCCCGTGTCGAAGAGAATCTTGTCGTGCGGCGAGTCGAAGACGCGGTGCAGCGCGATCGTCAGCTCGACCGCGCCCAGGTTGGGCCCCAGGTGCCCCCCGGTCTTGGAGACCGCCTGGACGAGGAACTCGCGGATCTCCTCCGCGAGCCGAGACAGCTGAGCGGCGTCCAGTCGCTTGAGGTCGTCGGGACCCGTGATCGACTCCAGCAAGCTCACTCGTTTCAACTCCTCCGTCGGGGATTCGGTCTCCCCTGGCTCGGGCCGTTCCGAGTTTAATCCCGGTTCGCCCGCGACGCGCCGCAGACCACCCGCCCGGGGGGTGTGAAAAGACTGACCCCGGTGCGAGGGATGAGGTAGGAAAAGAGCATGGGCGTCGAAGAGATTGTGCTGCTCAACGCGGACGACGAGGCCGTCGGAACCGCGCCCAAGAGCGCCAGCCACCATAGAGACACGCCGTACCACCTGGCCTTCTCCTGCTATGTCACGGACACGGAGGGTCGTGTGCTGATCACTCAGCGCGCCCTCGGGAAGCGCACCTTCCCCGGTGTCTGGACGGGCAGCTGCTGCGGCCATCCGGGCCCCGGCGAGAAGCTGCGCGACGCCGTGCTCCGGCGATTGCAGGACGAGCTGGACATCCAGGACGCGACACTGACCCCGGTCCTGCCGCGGTTCCAGTACCGGGCCGTGGCCGACGACGGGACGGTCGAGCACGAGCGCTGCCCGGTCGTGCGCGCCGTCGTCCCCGCGGGCGAGGCCGTCCACCCGAATCCCGAGGAGGTGGAGCGGGCCGAGTGGTGGACGTGGGAGCAGTGCCTGGAGCTGACCGGAAAGCCCGAGTCCTCTCCCTGGTACCGGCTCCAGCTGGCCGAACTGGCGCCGCTCGGCACGCCGCTCGACTGGCCGGACGCGGGCCGCGCCGGCCTGCCGCCCGCCCTCGGCTGGTAGCCGCGGGCGGCCGCGCCCCCGGCCGCGCCCACCGGGGCGCGGGCCGGGCCGGTGTGGCGCGCATCACCGAAAGATCACTATTCGGCGTCCGGTGTTGACCGTCCGTCCGTCCAAGCAGACGCTTGTTTCTCGGTGCAACCGAAGGGACGGACGATGCGAGTACGTGCTCCCCGGCGCCGCTGGACGGCGGTCGCGGCGTTGACCATGACGGCCGCCGTCGCCGTGTCGGCCTGCGGCGGCAGCGACGACAAGGGCTCCAACGACACATCCCAGGTCGAGGTCTTCTCCTGGTGGACCGGTCCGGGCGAGGCGGACGGGCTCGCCGCGATGCAGGCCGACTTCGAGAAGAAGAACGCCGGAACCAAGTTCGTCAACGCGGCCATCGCCGGCGGATCCGGCACCCAGGCCCAGGCCGTGCTGGCGAGCCGGCTGCAGAACCGCAAGCCGCCGGACTCCTTCCAGGGCCACGCGGGCGCCGAGCTGCTCGACTACATCAAGGCCGGGCAGATCGAGCCGCTCGACTCCTTCTACGACGAGAACAACCTGAAGTCGGTCTACCCGCAGCAGCTCCTCGACCAGATCAGCTACCAGGGGAAGATCTACTCGGTGCCGGTGAACATCCACCGGTCGAACATGCTCTGGTACAACCCGGGCATCCTCAAGGACGCCGGGATCTCGGGGCCGCCCGCGACGATCGCCGACTTCATCACCGCGCTGAAGGCCGTCAAGGACAAGACCGGGAAGGTCCCGCTGTCGCTCGGCGCGCAGTGGACGGCCGACCACCTGCTGGAGAACGTCCTGCTGGGCGACCTCGGCACCGACGCCTACAACGCGCTGTGGAAGCCGGGCGCCGACTGGGGCAGCCCGGCCGTCACCAAGGCGCTCACCGACTACGCCGAGATCATGAAGTACACGACGCTGGAGGCCGCGTCCACGGACTGGCAGGGCGCCGCGAAGGCCGTCGTCGACGGCAAGGCCGCGTTCAACATCATGGGCGACTGGGCGTACGGGTACTTCACCGGGAGCGCCCCCAACGGGCTCGGCAAGAAGCTCGACACCGACTTCAAGTACGCGCCCTCCCCCGGCACCGACGGCACCTACCTGTGGCTGTCGGACAGCTTCACCCTGCCCAAGAACGCGCCTCACCGCGGCGGCGCCCTCGCGTGGCTGAAGGAGGTGTCCAGCAAGGAGGGGCAGGACCTGTTCAACCCGAAGAAGGGATCCGTCCCCGCCCGCAAGGACGCCGACAAGAGCCTCTACAAGGGCTACCTCCAGTACGCGTTCGAGCAGTGGAACAAGCCCGGCATCAAGCTGGCGGGCTCGTTCTGGCACGGCGTCAACGCCAGTAAGAAGCAGCACACCGACATCGACACGGCGGTGGGCCTCTTCCTGCAGAACAAGGACGTCGCCAAGCTGCAGCAGGGGCTGGTGAGCGCGGCCAAGAACAGCGGCCAGTGAGGCCCTCCGGCTCCAGGTGGGCCCGTAGCCGCAGGTGGCTGCCCGGGCTGCTGCTGGTCTCGCCGTCCATCGTCGCGATCGGCCTGTTCGTCTACGGGCTCATCTTCTGGAACACGCGGGTCGCGGTGAGCGGCAAGCACGACGAGGTCACCGAGTACGGGTTCGACAAGGGAAGGAACTTCGTCGACCTGTGGGACCAGCCCAGCTGGCCCGGCGCGGTGAAGCACGCGCTGCTGTTCACGGCGGTCTTCGTCGTCGGCGCCCTGGTGCTCGGTGCGTTCCTGGCGTTCCTGATGGACAAGGGCATCAGGGGCGAGGCGTCCTTCCGCGTCGTCTACCTGTTCCCCATGGCGGTGTCGTTCATCGCCAGCGGCGTCGTGTGGCGCTGGCTGATGAACCCGGCGCCGCCGGAGCGCGCGGTCGGCCTGAACCAGCTGTTCGGCAAGCTGCACCTCGGCGCGCTGGCGAACAGCTGGTGGCAGGACCCGGACTGGGGCATGGCGGCCATGGCCCTGCCCGCGATCTGGCAGATGTCCGGGTACGTCATGGCGCTGTACCTCGCCGGTTTCCGCGGCGTCCCCGGCGAGCTGCGGGAGGCGGCGCGGGTGGACGGCGCGTCCGAGTGGAAGGTGTACCGGTACGTGGTGTTCCCGCAGCTCCGTCCGGTGACGCTGTCCGCACTGATCATCCTCGGCCACATCTCGCTGAAGGTGTTCGACCTGATCATGGCGATCGCGGGCAAGCAGATCATCACCTATGTGCCGGCCGTGGCCGCCTATGTCGAGATCTTCGACCGGCACGACCCGGCGAACGGCGCCACGATCGCCACCTACCTGCTGCTCGCGGTGGCCGTGCTGGTGATCCCCTATCTGGTCTGGTCGGTGCGGACGGAGCGGACGCGATGACGGGCGTGGAGGCGTCCCCGGCGCCGGCGCGGCGCCGGGCGGCGGGCGGGCGGCGCGGCGCGGCGGCGGAGCCGGGGAGGTCGTCCGGCGCCTGGCGGGCCGTCAAGCTGGCCGTCCTGCTGGCGTTCGTCCTGCTCTTCCTGATCCCCGTGTACGTGCTGGTGGTCACGAGCTTCAAGCCGCTGGACGAGGCGGACCCGAGCAGCGCGTGGAACCTGCCGGACCAGTGGAGCACGTCCGGCTGGAGCTCGGCGTGGGACGCGCTGAAGCCCGGCCTGGCGAACAGCGTCAAGATCGCCGTCTCGGGGTCGCTGATCTCGGCGGTGCTCGGCTCGCTGAACGGCTACGTGCTGTCCAAATGGCGGTTCCCGGGCGCGGACGTCGTCTTCACGCTGTTCCTGTTCGGCATGTTCATCCCGTACCAGGCGGTGATGATCCCGCTGGCGGGCCTGCTCACCGACATGGAACTGGTGGGCACGATCCGCGGTCTCGTCCTCGCGCACGTCGTGTACGGCATCCCGATCTGCACGCTGATCTTCCGGAACTACTACGTGACGATCCCGGACGAGCTGGTCGAGGCTGCCCGCGTCGACGGCGCCGGGATGCTCCGCACCTACTGGTCGGTCGTCCTGCCCGTGTCGGCGCCGGCGTTCGCGGTGACGCTGATCTGGCAGTTCACCTCGATGTGGAACGACTTCCTGTTCGCGGTGTTCCTCGGCGCCCCCGACAGCTGGCCGGTCACGGTGATGCTGAACAACACGGCCGGCTCGGGGGCCGTGGCCGTCCAGTACAACCAGCAGATGGCCGAGGCGCTCCTCGCGTCCCTGCCGACCCTCCTGGTCTACCTGCTCCTCGGACGGTTCTTCATGCGCGGCCTCATGGCGGGCGCGTTGAAGGGCTGAGAATTCCACCGGCGCGTCAACCGCATATCGACCTCAAGCGTCACACGGGTGATCAACCACCTCATGGGTTGAAAGGCCCATGACGGACAAGGACCCTTTCGCCTTGTGCGTTGGCAATTCCTGCGGGATGCGCCTAGCCTCTCGGGCATCGTCGTACGACACCCGGCGTCCGTCGCCGGGCGTCCCGGCGATCCCGGGGGCGGACGGACCGGGCGGACAACGGAGGTGACCGCGTGCAGGCGATGAGTGTTCAGCAGCCCTGGGCGTTCGCGATCGCGCGTGGTGGCAAGAGCGTGGCGAACCAGAGCTTCCCGACCGCCTACCGCGGTCCGCTCCTCATCCACGCCTCGATGCGCGTCGACCTGAAGGCGTGCGACTCCCCGCTGGTCCAGGCGGCCGGCTGGGACCCGCGCGACCCGCTCGCCACGATCGGCGCCGTCATCGCGGTCGCCGAACTCGACGACGTCTGCTCCGCCGCCGTCCGCGGCGCCTCCTGCGACTGCGGCCCCTGGGCCGACTCGGCCTCCCACCACTGGCTCCTGTCCGACATCCGGGCCCTCCCCCGCCCCATCGTCGCCCTGGGCCGCACGGACCTGTGGCAGCCCACCCCCAGCCTCCTCAAAGAGGTCGAGACGATGTTCGCGACCGCCGCCCTGCACAACGCCACCTGAGCGGAAGAAGGATCCTCAGGAGGCTCTGAGGGCTTCGGCGGCTTCGCGGAGGCGGGCGAACTCGGCGGCGATGCGGTCGAGGGGCCAGCTCGCGTTGAGGCCGCTCGGGTTGGGCAGGACCCACAGGCGCGCGGGGCCGAAGTCCTCGTCCTGCGGGCCGATCCGCGTCCGGGGGCGGGCGAAGGCGGTGCGGTAGGCGGTGACGCCCGCGACGGCCAGGTAGGCCGGGCGGTGGCGTTCGACGAGGGCGGCCAGGCGCCGCCCGCCCTCGCGGAGCTCCGCCTCGGTCAGCTCGTCGGCGCGGGCGGTGGTGCGCGGCGCCAGGTTGGTGATGCCGAGGCCGTAGCCGGGCAGGAGGTCCTGCTCGGACGGGTGCAGCCGCCGGTCGGTGAAGCCGGACAGGTGCAGCGCGGGCCAGAAGCGGTTGCCGGGACGGGCGAAGTGCCGGCCGGTCGCCCCCGAGTACAGGCCCGGGTTGATGCCGCAGAACAGGACGCGGAGCGTCCCGGGGGCCTCGGGCAGGACGTCGGGGATGACGCGGTCGCGGGCGGCCTCCAGGTCGGCCTTGGTGGGGCGCATCAGATCAGGTTACGGACGATGAGCGCCACCGCGGACGTCCCGACGACGGCGAGGAGCGCGACGCGCAGGCGCCCGGCGTCCAGGTAGCGGCGCAGCGGGCCGGCGGCGAGGAACCCGGCGAACACGAACGGGACCAGCTCCGCGCCCGCGACGACCTGCCGGGCCGGGAGGCGGCCCGCGGCGGCGAGGGTGAGGAGCGACAGCAGGGCGCCGACGATGAAGAAGACCGCCAGGGTCGCGCGGACGCGGGGGCCGCTCTCGCGCTGGTAGAGCAGCGCGATCGGCGGGCCGCCGATGCCGGACGCGGTGCCGGTCGTGCCGGAGATGACGCCGGCGGTGGCGAGCGTGCGGCGGTTGCGCGGCAGGTCCGCGGTCCAGGCGGTCAGGGCGAGCGCGGCGAGGACGACCACGCCGATCACGACGCCGAGGACGCGGTCCGGGGCGGCCGCCACCAGCCACACGCCGGCCGGCGTGCCGGCGAGGCGGCCGGCGAACGCCCAGCCGAGCCCGCGCAGGTCCGCGTGCCGCAGTTCCTGGGCGAGCGTCGCGAACGGCAGGACGAGCGCGATGACGAGGATCGCGCCCGGCATCAGGGACGGGTACAGCATCGTCACGATCGGCGTCGCGACCAGCCCGACGCCGAGGCCGACGCTGCCCTGCACGATCGCGCCGGCCAGCGCGGCAAGGCCCCCGATCAGGACGAAATCGACAGGTGGCACGCCGAGTGAGCCTACCGCCCGGGCAGCCGGACACCGCGGTCAGCCGGACACCGCGGGCAGGCGGTCAGGCGGACGCGGCGGTCAGGCGGTCGAGCTGGTCGGCGGTGAGCGTCGTGCGGGCGGCCTCCACGAGCGGCGGGAGCTGCTCCAGGGTTCGGGCGCTCGCGATGGGCGCGGCGACGGTCGGCTGGGCGGCGAGCCAGGCGAGGGCGACCGTCGCGACCGGGACGCCCTGCTCCTCGGCGACGATGTCCAGCGCCGCCAGGACGGCGCGCCCGCGCTCGGTCTCCAGGTGCCGCGCCGCGCCTCCGGCGCGCGCGCTGTCCACCGTGGACCCGGGGCGGTACTTCCCGGTGAGGAAGCCGGACGCCAGCCCGTAGTACGGGACGGCGGCGAGCCCGTACTTCTCGGCCAGGTCGCGTCGCGGTCCCTCGTAGGAGCCGCGGGAGACGAGGTTGTACTCGGGCTGGATGGCGACGTAGCGGGCCGTCCCCTCGCGTTCGGCGAACTCCAGGGAGGCCTGGAGCCGGTCCAGCTCGATGTTCGACACCCCGATCTGCCGGATCTTGCCGGCGGCGACCAGGCCGTCCAGCGTCGTCATGATCTCCTCGACGGGCACCGACGGGTCGTCGAAGTGGGTGAAGTACAGGTCGATGCGGTCGGTGCGCAGCCGCCGCAGCGAGTCGTCCACGGCCGCCCTCATCGTCGCCGCGGACAGGCCCTGGTGCTCGGGGTGCCTGCCCCCCTTGGTCGCGATCACGAGGTCGTCGCGGTTGCCCCGCGACTCGGCCCACTCCCCGATGATCGATTCGGACTCGCCGCCCCGGTTGCCCTCCACCCACGCCGAGTAGGAGTCGGCGGTGTCGAGGAAGTCGCCGCCGGCCGCCGCGTAGGCGTCCAGGATCTCGAACGAGCGCTCCCGGTCCGCCGTCCAGCCGAAGACGTTGCCGCCCAGGCAGAGCGGGAAGACGTCCAGTTCACCGATCTTGTGCATGGCTTCCTTGTCGTCGATCGCGGAAGGGGTTCCAGGGACCACTACCCCGTGCCGGCCGCGCTAGCCGCGACCTGGGCGGCGAGCGCGCGGGCGAGCGCGTCGGGCGTCCCGAGGACCTGGCGCAGGCGATCCTGCCGACCGTACGGAACGGGCCGCCCCCCGGTGGGGAGGCGGCCCGTTTCGGGGTGCGGGCTACTTGCGGAGCAGGTTCCGCAGGACGTACTGGAGGATGCCGCCGTTGCGGTAGTAGTCGGCCTCGCCGGGGGTGTCGATGCGGACGACCGCGGCGAACTCCTTGCCGTCGGCCCGGACGGTGACCTCCTCCGGGATCCCGCCCTCGTTGAGCGCGGTGACGCCGGTGATGTCGAACGTCTCGGTGCCGGTGAGGCCGAGGGACTCGGCCGACTCCCCGTCCCTGAACTGCAGCGGCAGGACGCCGAGGCCGATCAGGTTCGAGCGGTGGATGCGCTCGTAGGACTGGGCGATGACGGCGCGGACGCCGAGCAGCGCGGTGCCCTTGGCCGCCCAGTCGCGCGACGAGCCGGAGCCGTACTCCTTGCCCGCGACGACCACGAGCGGGGTGCCCTGCGCCGCGTAGTTCTGCGCGGCGTCGTAGATGAACGCCTGCGGCGCGTCCTCCTGGGTGAAGTCGCGGGTGTAGCCGCCCTCGACGCCGTCCAGGAGCTGGTTGCGCAGCCGGATGTTGGCGAACGTCCCGCGGATCATGACCTCGTGGTTGCCGCGGCGCGAGCCGTAGGAGTTGAAGTCCTTGACCGCGACGCCGTTGTCCTCCAGGTACCGCGCGGCGGGCGTGCCGGCCTTGATGGACCCGGCCGGGGAGATGTGGTCGGTGGTGACCGAGTCGCCGAGCTTGGCCAGGACGCGGGCGCCGTGGATGTCGGCGACCGGCTCCGGCTCGGCGCCCATGCCGTCGAAGTACGGCGCCTTGCGGACGTAGGTCGACGCGGCGTCCCACTCGAACAGGTCGCCGGTCGGGATGTCGAGGTTCCGCCAGCGGTCGTCGCCCTTGAAGACGTCGGCGTAGCTCTCGGTGAACATCTCCTGCCCGATGGACGACTCGACGATCGCGGCGACCTCCTCCGGCGCGGGCCAGATGTCGGCCAGGCGGACCGGGCCGTCGTCGCCCTCGGCGATCGGGTCGTTCAGGATGTCGATGTCCATCGTCCCGGCGAGCGCGTAGGCGATGACCAGCGGCGGCGAGGCCAGGTAGTTCATCTTCACGTCGGGGCTGATGCGGCCCTCGAAGTTGCGGTTGCCCGACAGGACCGCGGTGACCGCGAGGTCGTTGTCGTTGACCGCCTTGGAGATCTCCGGCTGCAGCGGGCCGGTGTTGCCGATGCAGGTGGTGCAGCCGTACCCGACCAGGTTGAAGCCGATCTTGTCGAGGTACGGGGTGAGGCCGGCGCGCTCCAGGTAGTCGGTGACGACCTGGGACCCGGGCGCGAGGGAGGTCTTCACCCACGGCTTGCGGGTCAGGCCCTTGTCCACCGCGTTCTTCGCCAGCAGCGCCGCCCCGATCATCACGTACGGGTTGGAGGTGTTGGTGCAGGAGGTGATGGCCGCGACGGCGACGTGCCCGTGGTCGAGCTCGAAGGACGTCCCGTCGTCCAGGGTGACCGGGACGGGGTTGTGCGGGCGCTCGGACCCGTTGGAGCCGTGCTGCCGCGGCTTGTCGCCGTCGGTGTCGCCGCTGATCGCCGGGGAGTCCGAGGCCGGGAACGACTCGCTGGAGGCCTCGTCGGCCGGGCCCTGGATGCTCTCGGCGTAGTTCAGCACGTCCCGCCGCCAGGTCTGCTTGGCCTCGGCCAGGGAGATGCGGTCCTGCGGGCGCTTCGGGCCGGCCAGCGACGGGACGACCGTCGCGAGGTCCAGCTCCATGTACTCGGAGAACTCCGGCTCCACCGACGGGTCGAGCCACAGGCCCTGCGCCTTGGCGTAGGCCTCGACGAGCGCGATCTGCTCCTCGTCGCGGCCGGTGAGGCGCAGGTACTTCAGCGTCTCGTCGTCGATCGGGAAGATCGCGCAGGTGGAGCCGAACTCGGGGCTCATGTTGCCGATCGTGGCGCGGTTCGCCAGCGGCAGCGCCTGCACGCCCTCGCCGTAGAACTCGACGAACTTGCCGACGACGCCGTGCTCGCGCAGCATCTCGGTGATGGTGAGCACGAGGTCGGTGGCGGTCGTCCCGGCGGGCATCTCGCCGGTCAGCTTGAAGCCGACGACGCGCGGGATGAGCATGGAGATCGGCTGGCCGAGCATCGCGGCCTCCGCCTCGATGCCGCCGACGCCCCAGCCGAGCACGCCGATGCCGTTCTCCATCGTCGTGTGGGAGTCGGTGCCGACGCAGGTGTCGGGGTAGGCGACCCCGCCCCGGTCGAACACCACGCGGGCCAGGTGCTCGATGTTCACCTGGTGGACGATGCCGGTGCCGGGCGGGACGACCTTGAACTCGTCGAACGCCGTCTGCCCCCAGCGCAGGAACTGGTACCGCTCCTTGTTGCGCTCGTACTCGCGCTGCACGTTGCGCTCGAAGGCGTCCGGCGAGCCGAAGTAGTCGACGATCACCGAGTGGTCGATCACCATCTCGGCCGGCGCCAGCGGGTTGATCCTGGTCGGGTCGCCGCCGAGGTCGCGCACCGCCTCGCGCATCGTGGCCAGGTCGACCACGCACGGCACGCCGGTGAAGTCCTGCATGATCACCCGGGCGGGGGTGAACTGGATCTCCTTGCTCGGCTTGGCCTTCGCGTCCCACTGGGCGAGCGCGCGGATGTGGTCGGCGGTGACGTTGGCGCCGTCCTCGGTGCGCAGCAGGTTCTCCAGCAGCACCTTGAGGCTGTACGGGAGACGGGCCGAGCCCTCGACGGCGTCCAGCCGGTAGATGTCGTACGACCTGTCGCCGACCTGCAGCTTGTCGAGACTGCCGAAGCTGTTCGCGGACACGGACTCCTCCTCCGTCGCCACCGCGCGTCCGGTCCGGGACATGAGCGCGCGGCGCTGGGTTGATCTTCAGTAAGGCCCGTCCCCGAGGCCGACGCGGGACGGCGCGCGGCGGGACGGGAGCTTCGTCTCCCTTGATCCTGCCTTAGTCGGACTCCTGACCGGGAATCAGGGCCGCCTAACTTCCGCCGGTTTTCTCTCGACGTCAAGCTATCTTCATTTTATCTCGACATCAAGCTACTTGTCCCCGGCGGGGCGGCCCCGGGCACGACAAGCAGGACGGGTGCGGCCGGAGGGGTTCCACC
>NZ_JBEZJP010000265.1:0-11318 GCF_040653175.1 Actinomadura sp. NPDC048032 | reverse complement strand
TCGCGATCGGCTAGACCGCGCCCCGCGCCCGGCCCGTGGCAGGGCACCGGGGCTACGGCCTCGTCCAGGTCTCCTCGCACGCGGTGAGGCGAAGCAGCCGGAACCCCACGGCGTCGCCGAGCCCGGGCTGCTTCTCGAGACGCATGAGCAGTTGCGCCAGGGCCTCGATCCAGCGGCTGCCGGGAAGGTCGCCCGCGTCGGCGACGTCGAGTCCGGCCGGCTCGATGATCGAACGGACGGCCTCCTTGGCGCGCGGGTCGTCTCCCGCGATGGGGACCGTCAGCGCGACGCCGCCGCGCGCGACGCCGGCGAGCTGCCGCGCGGAGACGCAGTTGAGCGCCTTGACCACGGCGCCGCCCGGAAGCAGGCGGGCGATCAGCTCGGCGGCGGAGCCGTGGCCGAGGAGGTCGTGCCCGCACGGGTTGGACATGTCGATGACCGGCTTGCCGGCCACATGGGCGCGGATGCGCGGTGCGATCTCGGCGCGGATGGCGTCCAGCGGGCTGGCCAGGGCGACGATGTCGGCGTCGCGGGCCACCCGTTCCAGGGTGGCCGCGCGGGCGTCCGGCAGCCGTTCGGCGAGGCCGCTCGCGGACCGGCCGTCCCGGCTGGCCAGCAGCACCGGCCGTCGCTGCGCCGCGACGGTCTCCGCCAGCGCCGTGCCCATCCGCCCGCAGCCGACGATGCCGACGACCGGCGCGCGGGACCGCGGGCCCGCGGCGGGTTCGCGGGACCTCATCGCGGCGGCGTCTCCGATCGCGGCCGGAGGGCCCCGTGCGGGTCCGGCGCGTAGGCGTCGAGGGCCGTCCGGAGTTCGTCCGGGACCTCGACGGGGGTCAGCCCGTCCTCCGCCCGCAGCGTGCAGGCGACGGTCTGCTCGCCGCGCGCCACCAGCCGCGCCGGGCCGTCGGTCACCCGGTAGTACTCGAAACCCATGGTGATCTGGTGGAAGTCGATCCCGACGAGGGACATCCGCACGGACACGGTGTCGAGCGCGTAGAGCTCGGAGAAGAACTCGCACGAGCACGACGAGGTGACCAGCGCGAGGTCGTCGTGCATGCGCGCCACGGTCTTCGGCGCCTTCTCCGCGAGAAACCGCTCCCGGCAGGCACCCTGCCAGGAGAGATAGTTCGTGAAATAGACGTTCCCCACGAGGTTGGTGTCGGCGAACGTCACGAGATGCCGGTACTCGAAATACGCCCTCACGAGGCCCCCTTGACGGGGATCGCCAGCGCCGTCGGCCCGGCTTCTCCCTCGATGGAAAGGACCACGGAGACGATGTCCGCTCCCCCGGCCCGGAGGACCACCCATCCGTTCTCGTAAACGCCTTGGACGTCGAGTCCGGGCGGGCCCGGCGGCCCGGACAGGCATGCGCCGACCGTCTGCAGTCGCGCCCGGACCTGCTGGTCCGGCTCGCCGACGAGGCGGCCGAGCCGGCCGGCGAGGCCGGTCCAGTGCGCGGGGGGCTCCGGCGCCGGATCGGAGGTCCGCGCGCAGGCGACGGGCTCCCCCTCCACCAGGACGGCCCAGGGCTCGCCGGCCTCGACGGCCACCTGGATGTCGCGCTCCGGGAGCAGGGCGGTGAGGCTGCGCTGCAGGTACGGCCCGACGAGCACCGGGTGCAGGGTCGTGACCGGTACGGGGCCGACGTCGCGAAGGCGGAGCCCGCTCCAGCTCACGACCGGCCGGCCGGAGCCGTCGCGCACCACCACGTCGTAGGTGTAGTCGGCGCCGGAGTGCTCGCGTTCGACGGCGGCCAGCGTCAGCTCGCCCCCTCCGTCCCCGCTCCGGTGGACGGCGAACCGCGCGCACCCGACCGGCAGAAGCCGCCGGTGGGGGACGCACGCCTGGAGGACGTGGATCGAGGCGTCGTTGCGGGCGGGGTCGCCGAACAGCAGGTCCGCCGGGAGGCCGTCCCCGAACCGCCAGGGCCGGTCGCCGTCCAGCACGGCCGTGCACGCGGTGGCCTCCAGATGCGCGTAGCGGCGGAGCCTGCGGAAGCGCCGGCCGTGGAAGAAGAGCGGCCCGTACAGGTCGTCGCCGGTGTGGGCCGGTGTCCGCGCCGCCGCGGCCGGGTGCTCCGGAGGCTCGGCGTCCGCCGCGGTGACGGTCCCGGTGAAGTGGTCGACCGCGAAGCCCGTCTCGTCACTGCGCACCACGACGTCCACGTCTCCGTCCTCGCGGGCGAGCGCGCACACCCGGAGGGTGCGGGTCCCGTGCTCGGGGACGACCACGGGGCGGTCGAAGCGAGAATCCGCCACCCCCGCCACGGGCCGCCCGGTCAGCGCGGACGCCGCCTGGGCCATCGCCTCGAGCACGCACACCGCCGGCAGCACGGCCACACCGTCGATGCGGTGGTCGTCCAGGTACGGGTCGTCGGCCAGGCTCAGCTCGGCCTCGGCCACCAGTTCGACGCCCGGGGTCCACGCGCGCACCCGCCGCAGGAAGCGGTGCCCGTCCGGGGCCGCCTCCCCGGCGCGGCCGAGCTGCGGCAGCCGGCCGCTGACCACCAGGGAGTGCGAGGGCGGCTTCGCCTCGGCCGCCCGGGCGAGCAGCTCGGCGCCGCGGTCGGGGGGCACCGGCGACACGCCCGCGCGGGCGAGGTCGTCGAGCACCTTGAGGCGCTCGCCCATGCCGACTCCCGACCAGACCGTCCAGTCGAGGTTGGCGACCCGGCAGTCCGGCAGGTCCCGGGCGAGGACCCGGGCCAGCTCCCGCATGCGGCCGTTGGCCAGGGCGTAGTGCGCCTCCCCGGCGAGGCCGAAACGGCCGATCACGGAGCCGAAGGTGAGGAGCAGCCGCAGCCCGTCCGTGCCGGCGGCGTCCAGCAGCGCGCGGAGCCCGTGGTGCTTGGGCGCCGCGTGCTCGGCGTAGGCGTCGCCGATCTCGCGGAACCGCGCGGGGCGGTTCAGGCCGCTGGCGTGGATCACTCCCCTGACCGGTCCGAGCCGGCCGGCGATCGCGGCGACGCCGCGGCGGAGCGACTCCGGATCGGTGACGTCCGCGGCCTGGTAGCAGAAGTCGACGCCGGCCTCCCGCAGCCGGGAGAGGTTGTCCCGCAGCTCGGCGTCGGCGTCCGGCCCGCTGCGTCCGATCAGCCCCAGCCGGACCCCCCAGCGCCGCGCCAGGAAGGACGCGCTCGCGAAGCCGATGCCCTTCCCGCCTCCCGTCACCAGGAGCACCTCTCCAGCGGACAGCGGAGGCGCGGCGGCGTCCTGCCCCCGGCCGTCGGGCGCGCCGGGCGCGGCGGCCCGGTACGCGGGGGTTCCGGCGCGGCCCTCCTCGTCCACGACGATCTCGGCATGGCCCTGCCACGGGGCCGCGAGAAGAGCGCCGACCGCGTCCGCGGGCGCGGCCTCCAGAGCCCGGACCCAACGGACCGGCAGGGACGGGTACTCGGCGGCGATCGTGCCCACGAAGCCCGACGCGGTGTCGCCCGAGTCCACGACGGTGAAGGGCGCCTCGGTGTCCACCGCGAGGTGCGCGGCTTCGACCAGCGCGTCGATCGCGCCGTCGTCCGGGTTCTCGGGGAGGAACGCGACGACCGCCGGGCGCGCCTCCCCCTCGGGGCGGGCGGTCAGCCGCGGCTCGACGAGCGCGCGGAGCCGTCCGCCGCCGAAGACGTGCCAGGCATGGGAGACGGTTCCGGCTTCCGGTTCGACCGGACGGCTGAACTCGACCAGGACGCGATGCCATTCGCGGACCCCCTCCGGCGGCCCGTGGGACCCGGCCTCGCCTTCCGCGGCGGGCAGTTCCTCGATCGCCTGGACGAACGCGGCGACCGTGGCCTCGGCGAAGACCGGCGGGGCGGCCGGCACGGCCCGCCGGGTCCGTTCGGCGGCCTCGGCGGCGAGCTGGACGACGCGGAGGGAGTTGAGATGGAGGTCGCCGAGGAGCCGGTCCCCGTCGCCGATCACATCGGGCGGGAGTTCCAGGGCCTCGGCGATGAGCCCGCGCACCACGGCGGGCACGTCGGATTCCGCCTCGGGCGGCGCCTGCGCCACGGCGTCGGCGGGGGCCGGGGCCGCGGCGGCCGTCGCGGCACGGCCGAGCCCGTGGTCGAGGACGTGATCGAGGTTGACCGCAGGGGCGCTCTCGCAGGGGTTGGCGAGGAACTCCGGCTCCCGCCAGAGGTCGAACGGGCGGTGGAACCGCTCGGCGAAGAGGGCCGTGAGATCGGAGACGGCGCCGGCGGCGAACAGCGCGGCGGTGGCGTCGCCGAGCGCGGCGGCCGACTCCGCGCCCGCGTCCAGCGTGCGGACCGGCACGTCCGTGATCGACTGGGCCATCGCCGTGAGGGTGTGGCCGGGGCCCGCCTCGACGAGCAGGTCGCAGTCCGCGGCGAGGAGCTCCAGCGCCCGGCGGAACCGCACCGGCGCGGTGAGCTGCCGGGCGAGCAGCACGCGGACGTCATCGGCGGCGGTCAGCTCCCGCCCGGTGACCGTGGAGTACACGCGACCGGAAGGGGCCGCCACCGCCAGGCCGGTGAGGTGGCGCGCGAGCACCGGCTCGGCCGCGGCGACCGCCGGGGAGTGGAAGGCGTGGCTGACCCTCAGCCTGCCGGCGGTGATCCCCTTCGCACGGGCCCGCTTGACGACGCGGTCGACCTCGGTGAGAGGGCCGGCGACGACCTGGACGGCGCCGTTGTCGGCGGCGATCACCAGGTCGGCGTCGTCGATGAGCTCGGTGACCGCGCCGGCCGGCGCGGCGAGGGAGGCCATCCCGGTTCCCGCCTGGGAGGTGTCGGCCATGACGCGGCCGCGCGTGGTCACCAGGTGCAGGGCGTCCGGGCCGCCCAGGGCGCCGGCCCAGTGCAGGGCGGTGATCTCGCCGAGGCTGTGCCCGACCGCCGCGGCCGCCGTGACGCCGAGCCGGTCGAGCCAGCGCAGCGCCGCCGTGGAGGCGCGGAAGACGGCGGGCTGGGCGACGGCGGTGTCGATCGGGTCGGCCCCGAGCCCTTCCTCGAAGTGCTCCCCCGCCTCCGGGAGGACCACGCCGAGGGCGCCGGCGCTCTCCCGGACGGGGGCGCCCTGCCCCGGGAACAGCAGCCCGACCCGGCCCGGAGCGCCGCGGCCGACGTAGACGCCGGGCCGGGCGGCGAACCCGGGTCCGGCGAGGCCCGCGAGGAGCTCGCCCGCCCGTTCCGCGCGCGCGGAGAGCTCGGCGGGGTCGCGGGCGACGATGGCCGCCCGCACCGGCGCGTCGCCGTGCGCCCGCTCCGCCAGGGCGGCGGCCAGGTCGGCGTGCTCGGCGAGCGACATCGTCCTCGCCCGCACGGCCACGCGCTCCAGCACGGCGGCGAGGTCGGCGTCCGTGCCGGCGGAGAGGGCGAAGACCTCGCAGTCGAGCGGCCTGCGCGCCGTCAGGCGGTCCCGGGCCGCCAACCGCGCCGTGGCGCGGCGGGCGCCCGGGGCCTCCAGGACGACGTGGGTGTTGATACCGCCGAACCCCATCGCGCTGACGCCGGCCCGGAGCGGGGCGTCCGGCCAGGGCTCGGCCTCGCGGACGACGCGCAGCGGCGCGCCCGGTTCGCGCAGGAGCGGGTGGGGCTCGTCGCAGCCGGTGGTCGGCGGGATGACCTGCCGCTGCAGCGCCAGCGCCGCCTTGATCAGCCCGGCGGCGCCCGCGGCCGCCTTCGTGTGCCCGATGTTGGCCTTGACGGATCCGAGCGCCGCCGGTCGCGGTCTCCGCCGCCCGTCGTGGATCTCGGCGAGGGCGTGCAGTTCGGTGCGGTCGCCGACCTCGGTGCCGGTGCCGTGGCCCTCGAACAGCGCCACGGTCTCCGGTCCGAAGCCCGCCCGCGCGTAGGCGCGTTCCAGGGCGAGCCGCTGCCCGGAGACGTCCGGCCGGGTCAGTCCGCCGTTCCCGTCCGAGGACATCCCCCAGCCCCTGATCAGGGCGATCGGCCGCCGCCCGGTGGCGACGGCGTCCCCGGCGCGCATCAGCGCGACCATCGAGCAGCCCTCGCCGGGCAGGAAGCCGGTCGGCCGGGCGTCGTACACCCGCATCGCCGAGCCGGCCAGCGCGCCGAGCCGGGAGAACCCGACCAGCTCGAACGGGTCGAGGCTGAGGTCGACGCCGCCCGCGAGGGCGAAGTCGAGATCGCCGTCGCGCAGGTAGGTGCAGGCCGTGATGACGGCGAGCAGGGACGACGAGCAGGCGCCGTCGACCGTGTAGCCCGCGCCGCGGAAGTCGAAGTGGTTGCACACCCGGCCCGCGATGGCGTTGGCCAGCCCGCCGACGAGGCTCTCGTCGTTGGGTTCGGCGAACGGCTCCTTGTAGGACTCCTCGACCTCCCGGAGCAGGCCGCCCATCTCCTCGGCCCCCCAGCCGCGCGCGGCGAGGGCGGACACCAGGTTCCTGCGGACGTAGGGCCAGCGCAGCCGCATCAGCGCGGCGCGGCTGAACTCGCCCGTCAGGGTGTTGCCGAGGATCACGCCGGCGCGCCGGCGGTCCAGCCCGCCTCCCCCGGCGAAGCCGGCGGCGGCCAGCGTGTCGCCGGCGACGTCCAGGGCGAGCCAGTGCGCGAGGTCGGTCACCCGGTACGCCGGTCCGGGCACCCGGTAGCGCGAACGGTCGAAGGACCAGCCGTCGAGCACGGCCGCGTACCGCAGGTCGGTCGCGTCGGGGCCGGCCGCCGGGTCGCCGTAGTCGCCGAGGTCGAGGCGCTCGCGCGGGAGCGGCCGGAAGGCGCGCCGCCGCGCCAGGACCGTCTCCCACAACTGCTCCGGCGTGGAGGCGTCGGGATGGCGGCACCCGAGGCCGACGACGGCGATCGCGTCGCTCGGAACGGTCACTTCGCCTCCTCGCCGGTCGCCAGCACGCCCCCGCGCGCGGGGGCGTGCCGGCGGGGCACGGACTTGGGCTCGGCCAGGGGCGCGGGCTGCGCCGCGGCACGCTGCCGCATGTCCATGACCGCCAGGGCGGCGCCGCGCAGCAGGCACACGATGACGAGCGCGAAGAACAGGCCGTAGACCACGTGGAAGTGGACCAGGAGCGCGTAGACGAGGGCGGTCGACGCGCCGAAGGCGAATTGGTTGCGCGGCCGCACCGGCGTCGTCCCCGGGTCAGTGATCATGTAGTTGGTGAACAGGACGAACGCCACGCCGCTCATCGCCAGCAGCGCGCTGAGCGTCGCCGTGCCCTCGATGGGGGTCCTGATCAGCGCCTGGAGCGCGAACACGCCGATCCAGCCGAGGATCAGGGGCATCTTCCTGGTGAGCTTGGCGTTCAGCATCGTCCCCGCGGCGAGGATGAGCGCGGGGATCGCCAGGTCGAGGGGGGTGCCGACCCACTCGGTGAACTGGTACGGGGGCGCGATCCCGACCCAGGGGAACAGCACTAGGACCACCGCGATGCCGAAGTTGGAGGGGTTCAGCACGTGCCGCGGCCGCCCGCCGATCCGGACCCTGATCAGGTACTTCGACGCGACCGCCACGATGACCGCGAAGATCACCGGTCCCAGCCGCGCGTTGGCGTAGAGGAGCATCGCGCAGGCCAGCGCGGTGATGTGGGCGGGCATCAGGAAGTTCACGAGCGCCATCGGGCCGCCCGCGTACTTGACCGGCCGCCGCGTCGCCCAGGCGTCCAGGGTCTCCAGCCCCAGTTCCATCACGTACGCGACGGCCATCGCGGCGAGGGGGGTCGCCCAGGACGGCTCGAACCCGAGGACCGTGTGCCCGAGGATGTTGAACACCGTGATCGAGATCGCGAACCGGCGCAGCGCGATGATCCGCGGATCCTTGGCGGGCCCGGCCGGGGCGGCGGGCGCCGGGTTGGCGGTGGGTTCCACGTTCGCCGAGTTCACGAGGCCATCTCCCTGATCGAACCGTCGGGGCCGAGCAGCATGGTGTGCCAGCCCGGAGTCGCCTGGACCTTGCCGGTGTGCCGGCCGCCGCAGGAGTCGCGCCAGGTGACCGTGACGGGGACCGGCGCCGCGGCCCCCTCCAGCGCGAACAGCAGCTCCGGCGAGGAGACGCCGGCGTGGCCGTTGGCCGGATAGACCTGGCCCGTCCGCTGGCCCTTGGCTCCGGAGTCGAGGACGGCCTTCGCGCCGATCGCCGGCACTCCGCCGGAGCCGGCCGGTCCCGGCGCGGTGGAACCGGCGGGCCGCGCTCCGCATCCCTGGGGCGAGCGGAGGAGCCTCAGCCCGAGGTAGGGCCGCTGCGCGCTGCGGACGTTGCGGTAGAACTGCGATTGCCCCCACTGGTTCGCGACGGCGAAGTCGAGCCGCCCGTCGTGGTCGACGTCGGCGAGGGCGATGCCCCGCGACACCCCGCGGTCGCCGACACCGAGCCGCTCCCCGAGGTCGTGGTAGCGGCCGTCCGAGCCGCGCACGAAGAACCGATTGGGGTTGTTGCCAGAAATGTCGTCATTTTTCTGCACGTTGGGCCACAGGCGCGGGTGCGCCAGCACCTCGTCGTTGGACATCGCGAGCTCCTGCAACTGGGCCCAGCGGTTGTCCCTGCCCTCGACGAATCCGGTGGCCTGGACGATCTGGTCGCGCCCCTCGCCCGCGAAGTCGCCGGCCTTGATGTCCCAGCCCCAGCCCGACCGGGACAGCCCCAGCCGCTCGCTGTGATCGTCGTAGTAGGCGCGCCCGTCGGGCCCCACGACCTTCCTGCGGGTGCTCACCCAGGCGAAGTTGCTCTCCAGGAGCCCGTACTCCTGGGTGATGTTGCTGACCACGATGTCGGGCACGCCGTCGGCGTTGATGTCGGTGAACCCCACGCCCATGCCCTTGAAGGAGTCCCGGCCCAGCTGCATCGACTTGGGCGTCGTGAGGTGGCGCACGCCCTTGAGCAGGCGGAGCTTGATCTTCCCGGGGCGGGACTCGTTGTAGAGCAGGCGGTCGGGGCCGAAGTCGTTGGCGAAGTACAGCTCCGGGAGCCCGTCGCCGTCGAGGTCCTGCGCCCCGGTCGCCAGCGTCCACCCCTTGGCGACCTGGTCGGAGAAGGGCCGGCGCTCCTCGCCGAAGACCGCCGAGGGACGGGAGCCGCCCTCCGCGGACCGGAACCGCAGGACCCGGTTGACGCCGCCGTTGAAGCCCGCGGACATCGAGCTCTGCATCTGCAGCTCGCTCTGGCGCGCCGTCGGATCGAGGACCCGCGCCCGGTCCGGGAAGTAGTTCCCGACCACGATGTCGGTGTGGCCGTCACCGTCCAGGTCGGCGAGCGAGACGGCGTTGCTGTTCCACACCTGGTACGGGCGCACCAGTTCCTGCACGGCGAAGGAGTCGCTCTTGCCGAGCGCGGCCGGAGTGCGCAGGAACAGAACCGGCGAACGGCCCCAGTAGTAGACGAGGACGTCCATGCGGCCGTCCTCGTTGTAGTCGCCGGGCACGCACCCCATCGGCGCCATCGTTTTGTCGTACGGAAGGCCTTGCGGAGCCAGGACGGTCGCCGGGAACCGCGCCCCCGTGCCCGGCGCCGGGCGCAGCGTGACGCTGTCGTCGCGCGGATCGACCAGGCAGACGTCGTCCGCGCGGCCGCTGCCGTCGATGTCGGCGAGCGCCACCGCGGCGCCGACCGACGAGATCCAATGGTCGATGCCCTTGTAGGCGGGGGCGACCGTGCGTATGTCGCGGGGCGAGGCCGTGCCGTTCAACGGTTGCCGCTGGAACGCGAAACCGCTCGCCAGGCGTTCGTTCTCGGCTCGCGCCACCGACGGGAGCCGGGCGTTGTACCAGCCCCCCACGATGAGCAGCGCCGCGCAGATCGGGGCCAGCAGTACCCGAATCCTTCTGGTCATGCCCTCACCCCTCGCTGTGCTTCCGCCATGCCTGGCGCACCCTCGCGCGCCACACCTCGTAACCCTCCGGACCGCTGCCGCAGCGCTCGGCGGTCACCGCCGCCTCGTCCGTCCACGCCGCGGCGACCGCGGGGGCGGCTCCGGTCAGCGTCTGGATCGCGGCCGCCGACCGCTCCGGCACCTCCTGCGACACCACGTGCGCCTTCGCCGCGAACGCGGCGCCCTGGGCGATGTGGTCCTCGAAGCCCGCGGCCCGCTCCAGCAGCTCGCCCAACCGCTCCGGGGGCAGCGCGCCGGTGTACGCGGCGGCCAGCCCGATGCCCGCCCACACGTCCGACCTGCGGGCGGCCGGGAAGGCGCCGATCGTCTGGGCGACCACGACCGGATCGGCGCCGGCGTAGAACCACAGCGCCCGGCCGACCCCCTGGTCCCGAATCGTCCGCGTGCTTCCGCGCGCCGGCCGCTCGACCCAGTGCCGCACCAGCACCCGCCGGGACTTGAAGAAGGCCTGATGGAATCCCCAGCCGTCCCACGCGAGCCAACGGAGCAGCGGCCGCCCGAAGCGGATGCCCGTCCAGGGAGGCACATGCGTGCGCGCGTACGCCCATCCGACGCCGACGTGAATCAGATGGACATAGCGTGCGCCGGCCCCTTCGGTCAGCGCGCGCACTCTGCGGCCCCCCGAGAAGGTGGCCAGGTCGACCAGGGCGACGCCCATGGCCGCGCCTTCGAAGGCGAACCCGCGTAACCCGTGCGGCAGCGTCCCGAAGTCCAGGGTCGCCGGATCCGCACTCAGAGCGGTATTGAATCCGGTAGCGAAGCTCTCCACCACGTCCGCCAGCAGGGCACGGGCCCGCGGATCGCCCGGCGGAAACCCCAGGCGCTCGACGTCGAGGGTCTTGGGATCGATTTCCAGAAAGCCGCGCAACGGCGGCGCGAGCAGATTCCCTACAGCGGCCATTCCAACCCCACAGTGGCAATACCGACCGGTGGCGTTCAGCCAATGAATTTCTTTCGTACTGGCGAGGACCGCGGTGGCCTCCGGCCGATGCGGTGCATGGCGCTTTGCGGTCTAAAGATGACCGACTAGCGCCCCTTCGCCTACCGCGCAGTGCGCATGAGCGGCCTTACGCCCCTCTACTCATACACTCGGCCCGGCGAAATGTCACGCCTCTTCGTCGTTCTTCGCAACGGCCCCGGCGACCTGGCCCGCGGCCTGGTCGAGAATGACCACGATCCATTCCGCCAGGCTCAGCTCCATCGCCTCGGCGGCCTCCTGCCAGCGGCGTTGGCGCTCAGCGATCACATCGATGCGGACGGTGGCCTCTTCCGGCTTCTTGTCCTCGCCGCCGTTGCGGATTCCTCGCAGGCGCTTTCTGAGTTCTCTTCTCGTCCATCCCAGCTCTGCCGCCTGCTGGAGCCAGTGCTCCTGCTCGGACGGCGGAAGTGCGGCCACCTCGGCGTGGTGCTGGAGGCTGAGTTGGTCCCGCCGGCGGGACCTCGGAATGCGGCGAGCGATCCAAGCGTTGTTCTTGTGCGTGTGGTAGTCGAGCGAGGTGGCCTCTATG
>NZ_JBEZJP010000264.1:0-11322 GCF_040653175.1 Actinomadura sp. NPDC048032 | reverse complement strand
GTGGTCGAACTGGGTGGCCGACCCCGGCAACCCGATCGCCGTCGGCGACTGACCCTCCGCCGGGGTCAGCCCGCTCCCATGGCGAGGAAACCGGTCGTGGCCGGGGTCCGGGCGATGGAGGCCAGCGCCCGGGAGGGGGTCTTCCCGGCCGCCAGCGCGGTGTGGAAAGCGGTCATGAAGGCCGGGGTCGCGTCGTCCCGGACGGGCAGGACGCTGGCGATCACGGTGGCCGCGCCCAGGGCCAGCAGGGCGCCGGCCATGCCGAGGACGGCGTCCCCCTCGTCGGCGCGGCCGATGTCGCACGCGGACAGGACGATCAGGCGCGGCGGATCGGCCAGCTCGTCGAGGTCGTGGACCATGAGGGGGCCGTCGGCCAGGCGCATCCGGGAGAAGAGACGCGGCCCGGACGATCCGCAGCGCGATCTCTCCCCGGTTGGCCACAAGGATCCCGCCCACCCGGCCTCCTCACCTCGCCTGAGCCGGTCGGCCCTCACTCTAGAGAGCGGGACGCCAGGGGCCGCGCCCGGAGGTCCCGGTGCGCGCGGATGATCTCGGCGTAGCGGCGCCCGCTGTCCTTGACGCGGCGTTCCTGGGTCGCGAAGTCGACGTGCACGAGCCCGAACCGCTGCGCGTACCCGTAGGCCCATTCGAAGTTGTCCAGCAGCGACCAGGCGAAGTAGCCGTCCAGGGGGACCCCCGCGCGGATCGCCGCCGCGCACGCCGACAGGTGGGCCTCCAGGTAGGCGGTGCGCTCGGCGTCGTGGACGGCTCCGCCGGGCGTCACGGTGTCGGCGTAGGCGGCGCCGTTCTCGGTGACCATGACGCTGCGCGGCGCGTAGTCCTCGGTGACGCGGACGAGGACCTTCGCCAGCCGGTCCGGGTGGATCTCCCAGTCCATGCCGGTGCGCGGCGTCCCCGGCGGGGTGATCTGCCGGGTGCGCGGCGGCGGGCCGCCGGGATCGTCGACGGTGACGGACCGGCGGTAGTAGTTGACGCCGAGCCAGTCGAGCGGGGCGGCGATCGCCTCCAGGTCGCCGGACCGCACCGGCGGCTCCACCCCGTACTCCTCGATCATGTCGGCGGGCAGCCCGCGGCCGTGGATCGGGTCGAGCCACCAGCGGTTGTGGTGGCCGTCCTCGCGCCGCGCCGCCGCCGCGTCCCGCTCGCCTTCGCCGCCCGGCTCGCAGTCGGTGAGCAGGTTGACGACGCCGACGCGGGCGCCGGGGGCGGCGGCGCGCACGGCCTGCACGCCGAGGCCGTGCGCCAGCAGCAGGTGGTAGGCCGCGGGCACGGCCGCGCGGATGTCGGCGACGCCGGGCGCCATCGCCCCCTCCAGGTGCCCGATCCAGGCCGCGCACACCGGCTCGTTCAGCGTCGCCCACGAGGTGACGCGGTCCCCCAGCGCCGCGGCGACGACGGAGGCGTACTCGGCGAAACGCCCGGCGGTGTCGCGGGACGGCCAGCCGCCGCGGTCCTGGAGCTCCTGCGGCAGGTCCCAGTGGTACAGGGTCGGATGGGGCTCGATCCCGGCCGCGAGCAGGGCGTCCACGAGCCGGTCGTAGAACGCGAGCCCGGCCGCGTTCACCGGGCCGCCGCCTGCGGGCAGCACGCGCGGCCAGGCGATCGAGAACCGGTAGGCGCGCAGGCCCAGCTCCGCCATCAGCGCGAGGTCCGCGGGCCAGCGGTGGTAGTGGTCGCAGGCGACGTCGCCGGTGTCGCCCCCGGCGATCGCGCCCGGGACGCGGCAGAACGCGTCCCAGATGGAGGGGGCGCGGCCGTCCTCCGCGACGGCCCCCTCGACCTGGTAGGCGGAGGTGGCCGCCCCCCAGGCGAAGTCGGGGCCGAACGCGGTCAGGTCGTCGATGGGCACGGGTCTCCCTCGGGGTCGTCGAGACGGGTCACTTGACGGAGCCGGCGGTCAGCCCGGCCACCAGGAAGCGCTGGAGCAGCAGGAACCCGGCGACGACGGGGACGCTCACCACGAGGGAGGCGGCCATCACCTGGTTCCAGTAGACCTCGTGCTGCGTGGAGTAGCCCTGCAGTCCGATCGCGAGCGTGCGGGTCCGGTCGCTGGTCATGACCGAGGCGAACAGGACCTCGCCCCAGGCGGTCATGAACGCGTAGACGGTCACCGCGACGACGCCGGGCAGCGACGCCGGGAGGATCACCCGCAGCAGCGCGCCGACCGGCCCGCAGCCGTCGACCCGGGCCGCCTCGTCCAGCTCCCGCGGGATCGACTCGAAGTACCCGGCGAGCATCCAGATCGAGAACGGAAGCGAGAACGTCAGGTAGGTCAGGACGAGCGCGCCGCGGCTGCCGTAGAGGGCGACGCCGGTCGCGTTCCCCGCGTTCACGAAGATCAGGAACAGCGGGAGCAGGAACAGGATCCCCGGGAACATCTGCGTCGACAGCACCGTCACCGTGAACGCCCGGCGGCCGGCGAACCGGTACCGGCTGACGGCGTACGCCGCGCCGATCGCGATCGCCACGGACGCCAGCGTCGCGCCGCCCGCCACGATCACGCTGTTGGCGAAGTAGCGGGCCAGCGGGACGGTCGACCACATGTCGACGTAGGGGCGGACCGTCGGCCGCGACGGTATCCAGCGGAACCGGCGCTGCACGTCCTCCAGCGGCTTCAGCGACGAGCTGGCCATCGCGTAGACCGGCAGGAGGGTGAACGCGGTCAGCAGGGTCAGCACGATCCGCCGCGTCCAGACGAATGAGGTGGGCGGGTCGGTCGGCGCGCGGCCCTTGCGTGCGGGACGCGTGTCAGCCATGCGCGGGCCTCCTCCTCGACGTGGCGAGCAGGTACGCCGCCGTGGCCACCAGCAGGAACAGCAGGAGCAGCACCGACATCGCCGAGCCCGTCCCGAAGTTCCAGGTGACGAACGAGGCGTGGTAGATGTGCACCGAGACGAGGTCGCCGCCGTCCGGGGCGGCCTTGCCGAACAGGACGAACGGCGTGTTGAAGTCGTTGAACGTCCACAGGAACAGCACCAGGACGAGCACCTGGTTGACGGGCCGCAGCGCCGGGAGCGTGATGTGCCGGATCCGCCGCCACATGCCCGCGCCGTCCAGCGCCGCGGCCTCGTACAGGTCGCGGGAGACGCTCTGCATCCCGGCGGTCAGGACCAGGAAGGCGAACGGCCACGACCGCCACACCACGACGGTGACGAGCGCCCAGAAGCTGTTGCCGCCGATCAGCCAGAACGGCCGGCCGCCGCCGGTCAGGTGCAGCTGGTCGGCCAGCACGTGGTTCACCAGCCCGTTGTCGCGCTGGAACATGAACGCCCAGGTCATCACGGCGGCGTAGACGGGCAGCGCGTACGGGACGAGGAAGAGCGCGCGCAGCGGCCCGCGCCCCCGGAAGCGGTCCTGCGTGAGGATCGCCGCGGCGGCGCCGAACAGCCACGACAGGGCGACCGCCAGGAGCGTGACGGCGAGCGTGACCAGGAACGAGCGCAGCAGGTCCGCGCCGATCGCGCCGTCGAGGTCCACCGCGACGCGGTAGTTGCCGAGGCCCCTGCCGGGCGCCCTCGACCAGTCGCGGATGTAGAAGAGGGTGAGCTCCTTGAAGCTCATCCAGATCCCGACGGCGATCGGCACGACGTGGACGATCAGTTCGGCGACGGCGGCGGGCGCGAGCAGCGCGTACGGCAGCGCGCCCGGAGGCAGCCGCGGCCGCCGCCTCCCCCGCCGCGGCCCGGCGGGTCCGGTCTCCCCCGGCCGCGCCTCCCCCTCCCCGTCGGAGAGGGCGGCGGCCGGCACGTCGGCGGCGGTCACGCGCTACCCGCCCATCTGCTGCTGGGCGGCGGCGAGCCGCTCCCGCACCTCGGCCTCGGTGGTCGGGCGGCCCGCGGCGGCGTCGGCGAACAGCTCCTTCATCGCGGTGCCGACGGCGGTCTCGAACTGGCTCTCCTGCGGCACCTGCGGCAGCGGCGCCGCGCTCGTGGCGAGGACGCTCTTGAAGACCCTGAGGTCCGCGGTGTCGAAGGCCGGGTCGCTCTGGGCCGAGACGACCGGGGGCAGCGATCCGTACGCCCTGTTGAGGATCTTCTGTTCCTCGTCCCCGGTCATGAACTTCACGAACTTGAGCGCGCCGTCGCGGTTGCCGGTGTTCCTGAAGACCGCGATGTTGATGCCGGCGACCATGGAGGTGATGTTCCGGCCGCCCGGCGGCGCCGGGGACGGCCGGGGGGTCGGCACGACGCCCCATTCGCCGGGCTTCATGCCGAGGTTGGTGAGCCCGCTGGTGGTGGCCTGCCAGAGCAGCATCGCGGCCTTGCTTGTGGCGAAGTCGTTCAGCGACTGGTTGGCCGAGTACTCGGCGTTGCCCGGCGCGGCGATCTTCTCCTTGCCGAGCAGGTCGACGTAGGACTTGACGGCCGCGACGGCCTGCGGGGTGGCGAACTGCGGCCTGCCGTCCGGGGTGAAGAAGTCGGCGCCGTACATCTGGCCGAGCGTGAACGCCTGGTGGACGTTCTCGGGGATGCTGGCGCCCTCGATCGCGATTCCGTACCTGCCGTCCTTGGTGAGGGCGCGGCCGGCGTCGACCAGTTCCCGCCACGTCCCGGGCGGTTCCAGGTCCGCGTCCGCGAACATCTTCTTGTTGTAGTAGAGGCCGTAGGCGAGGGAGTAGAGCGGGACGGCGGCCGGGGCCTTGCCCTTGGCGCCCGCGGCGGCGAGGGCGGCGGGGACGAACCGCCCCGCGCCGCCGACCTCGGCCATCGCGGCGGAGTCGAAGGGCAGCAGGCCGCCGGTCGCCTGCAGCGACGCCGACCAGGTGTTGCCGATGTTGAGCACGTCCGGCCCCTGGCCGGAGGTCGTGGCGGCGAGGATGCGGTTGAGCAGGTCGGTCCAGGGGACGACCTCCAGCTTCACCCGGATGCCGGTCTGCTTCTCGAACTTGGCCAGCTCCGGTTCCAGCACCTTCCGGTCGGCCGCGAGGTCGGTGCCCTGGTTGCTGGCCCAGTAGGTCAGCGTCCTCGGGTCGCCGTCGCCGGACGTGGTGCCGCCGCCGCAGCCCGCCGCGGCGGTGAGCAGGAGCCCGGCCGCGAGGACGGCGAGGGCCCGCGAGGGGTGTGGACGCATCGGCTCGGCCTTCCGATCAGGTGACGGGGGTCACTCCGAGAGTTAGATCACACCTTATTTCACGCCGTGATCTAAGCAGTGACATAATGGGCGGGTCAAGACCTGAGAAGCTGCGGGGGACGCGGCCCGGCCCGGGCCGCGGGATGAGGGGGGCCGATGCCGGAACGGCGCCGGAGGACCGTGCGCGACCTGCGCCGCGCCAACCGGTCGGTACTGCTGAGGCGGCTGTACTTCGACGGCCCGCTGAGCCGCCAGGACCTGGCCCGCGAGACCGGCCTCAGCCCCGCCTCCGTCAGCAACGTGGTGAGCGAGCTGATCGAGGCCGGGCTCGTCGTGGAGGCGGGCAGCGTCGAGTCCGACGGCGGGCGGCCGCGCGTGCTGCTCAAGACCGCGGCCGGTTACGGCCACCTCGTCGGCGTGGACGTCGGCGAGACGCGGGTGATGGTCGAGCTGTTCGACCTGGAGCTGACCCAGCTCGCCAAGGCCGACCTGCCCCTCGGCGACGGCGGCCACGACGAGCGCGCCGTCGTCCGGCACATCCTGGAGGGCCTCCCGGCGGTCATCGAGGGCGCGTCGGTCGACCCGGCGTCCATCATCGGCGTCGGCGTCGGCGTCCCCGGGGTGATCGAGCGCGGCCCGGAGGCGGTCGTGCACTGCCAGACCATCGGCTGGGACGGCGTGCCGCTGGAGCGGATGCTGCGCGAGGGCACCCGTCTCCCGCTGTTCGTGGACAACGGCGCGACGTCGCTCGGCCAGGCGGAGATGTGGTTCGGCGCCGGGCGCGGGCATCGCGACGCCGTCGTCGCCCTGGTCGGATCCGGCGTCGGCGCGGCCGTGATGATCGACGGCTCGCCGTACCGGGGCGCGGCCGGCAGCGCGGGCGAGTGGGGCCACACGACGTCCCGGGTCGGCGGCGCGCCGTGCCGGTGCGGTTCCCGCGGCTGCCTGGAGGCCTACGTCGGCGCGACCGCCCTGCTGGAACGCTACAGGGCCGCGGGCGGCCCGGCCGGGACGGACGAGGAGGCGGCCCTCGCCGGGCTGCTGGCCGACCCGTCCGGGGCGGCAGCCGCCCTGCGCGACGACGTCGCCGAGCACCTCGGCGCGGGCATCGCCGACCTGGTCAACCTGTTCAGCCCGGAGAAGATCATCATCGGCGGCTGGGCGGGGCTGCTGATCGGCGGCAGGATGCTGGACCGGATCGTCGCGGCCACCGCCGCCTACGCGCTGCGGCAGCCGTTCGCGCAGACCTCGATCGAGCTGTGCCACCTCGGGCCGGAGGCGGTCGCCGTGGGCGCGGCCACCCTCCCGCTGGCGCACCTGCTCGACGGCGGCGGCGACCCGGCGGGCGCGCGATGGCCCGGCGGCGGCCCGCGGGGGATAATGGCGTACTGACCAGCACCCTGGAGGGCGACGACACATGGGCACCGCCGGCCGTTCCGTGCGCGAATCCCTGCTGGACGCCGCCGCGGACCTCCTGGTGGAGCGCGGCTACCGGGCCGTCCGGATGCGGGACGTCGCCTCCGCCGCCGGGGTGAGCCGGCAGACCGTCTACAACGAGTTCGGCGACAAGTGGGGGCTCGCGCAGGCGGTGGTGATCCGCGACAACGAGCGCTACCTCGACGGCATCGACGCCGTGCTGTCGGAGCACGCCGACGTCTACTCGGCGGTGGTCGCCGCGGTGACGTTCACGATGGAGACCTCCGCCGACGACCAGCTGAAGAAGGCGGTGCTGACGGGCGCGGGCGGCGACGAGATGCTGCCGCTGCTCACCACGCAGGCCGAGCCGGTGCTGTTCGCGGCCAGCGCCCGCATCGCCGAGCACGCCCTGCGCCAGTGGCCGGATCTGGACCGCGCCGCGCTCACCGAGATCGCCGACGCGGCCGTGCGCCTGACGATGAGCCACATCATGCTCCCGTCCGGGCCCCCGGAGGCCTTCGCCCACTTCGTCGCCCGCATGGTGACCCGCTACCTGGCCGCCGCCGCGGGGCCGCGCGGAGCGGACGCCGGGTGAGGGTCAGGGGGCGGCGGCCTGGACGTGGACGACCTTGACGGCCGTCATCTCGTCCAGGAGCTCGGGGCCGTAGCCGAACCCGCGGCCGCTGGCGCGGCGCGGGGCGGCCGCGCCGCCCGGGGCGCCGCCGAACACCGCGTTGATCTTCACGGTGCCGGCCTCGAGCGTGCGCCAGGCGGCCTGGGCGTGCGCCATGTCGCGGGTGAGGACGGTGGCGGCGAGGCCGTAGCGGGAGCGGTTCGCGGCCTCCAGCGCCTGCTCGAACCCGGCCACGGTGCGGACGGGCGCGACAGGGCCGAAGGTCTCCTCCGCCATGACCGCCATGTGGTCGGCGCAGCCGGCCAGGACGGTCGCCGGGTAGAAGCAGCCGGGGCCCTCGGGCAGGCGGGCGCCGGCCAGCGCCCGGGCCCCGTCCGCGAGGGCCTTCTCCACCTGCTGGTGGACCTGGGTGCGGTGGCGCTCGTCGACGAGGGGCCCGAGCTCGGTGGACGGGTCGGCGCCCGGCCCCGTGCGCAGGGCCCGGGCGCGGGCGGCGAGCGCGTCCAGGAACGGCTCGGCGACGGCCTCGTGCACGTAGACGCGCTCGACCGAGGTGCAGATCTGCCCGGCGTTGGCGAAGCACCCGAGCGCGGCCTGCCCGGCGGCCCAGGACGGGTCGACGCCCGCGTCCACGATCAGCGGGTCGGCGCCGCCGTTCTCCAGGACGGTCCTCGCCCCGGTCCGCGCGGCCAGCTCGGCGATGCGGCGGCCGGCGCGGGTGGAGCCGACGTGCGCGACGACGTCCGCGCCCGCGTGCCCGGCGAGGGCCTCGCCGACCGCGCCGCCGCCCGCGACCACGTTCAGGACCCCGTCCGGCAGGGAGCCGGCGATCAGCTCGGCGAGCATCGCGCCGGTGTGGGGCGTGCGCTCGGAGGGCTTGTGGACCACCGTGTTGCCCGTCGCCACGGCCGCGCCGACCAGGCCGCACGCGATCGCGACCGGATCGTTCCACGGCGTGATGGCGGCGACGACGCCCCACGGCTCGCGGACCATGAAGTCGGCGGCGTCCCGTCCGCCCTGGAGGCTGCGCCCGCCGTGCAGCGGACCCAGCTCGGCGTACTGGCGCAGGGTGCCGATCCCGGCCTCCACGCCACCGAGCGCGTCACCGGTCGGCTTGCCCATCTCCGCGGTCACCAGGGCGGCCAGCTCGTCCATGCGCTCCTCGACCGCGCGCGCCGCCGCGTGCAGCGCCGCGCCCCGATCGGCCGCCGGCGTCGCCGCCCAGCCGGGCGCGGCGGCGCGGGCCGCCGCCACGGCCGCGTCCACGTCCGCCGCCGAGGAGGCGGCCACCACCCCGAGCGGCTCACCGGTCGCCGGATCGGTCACCGTGAACGTCTCGTCCCCGGTCCCCTGGCTCCACCGTCCACCGGCCAGCATCCACCTGTTGCGCGGCCGCATGGTCTCCCCTTCCGTGTCGGCTCCCGGTGTCGCCTACCCGGCACGGGGCGCTTCAGACCCACCCCACGTCAGTGAACACTTACTCGCGTCGGCTACCGTGAGCCCAGGCGAGAACGTGCGAGGAGGCGCGATGGACTTCGACCTGCCGGAGGGCGCGGCCGCGGTGCGCGAGGGCGTGCTGGCGGTCGCCGGGAAGTACGACCAGGACTACTGGGGCCGGTGCGACGCGGACAAGCGCTGGCCGGAGGAGGTCTGGCGCGAGCTGGTCGACGGCGGCTGGCACAGCCTGGCGATCCCCGAGGAGTACGGCGGCGGGGGCCAGGGCCTGCTGGAGCTGGCGGTGGCCCTGGAGGCCCTCGCCGAGGGCGGCGCGGGCGGCGCCGCGTCCTTCATGTACCTGCTGACGCCCGCGTTCGGCGGCCTGACCATCGCCCGGCACGGCACCGCCGAGCAGAAGCGCGAACTCCTGCCGAGGATCGCCTCCGGCGAGATCGAGACGTGCTTCGCGATCACCGAGCCGGACGCGGGCAGCAACGCCATCGCCATCTCCACCCAGGCGCGCCGCGACGGCGACTCCTTCGTTGTCAGCGGCCAGAAGATCTGGATCTCCGGCGTCGAGCGCGCCGACCTCCTCGTGCTGGTCACCCGGACGATCCCGGCCGCGCAGGCACGCCCCCGCACCGCGGGTTTCACCGTCCTGCTGGTGGACGTCAAGGAGGCCGTGGCCGAGGGCACGCTGACCTACCGGCCGATCCCGAAGCTCGGCACCAACACCGTCGCCTCCAGCATGGTCTTCCTGGACGGAGTGCGCGTGCCCGCCGACCGGGTCCTCGGCGAGCCCGACGAGGGCTTCGCCGTGCTGTGGGACATCCTCAACCCCGAGCGGATCCTGGCCGCCGCGGGCGGCGTCGGGTCCGGCGGCCTGGTGCTGCGGATCGCCTGCGAGTACGCCGGCGAGCGCGCCCCCTTCGGCACGCCGATCGGGGCGAACCAGGCCGTCGCGTTCCCGCTCGCGCGGATCAAGGCGCAGCTGGAGCTGGCCCGGCTGATGACCTACAAGGCCGCCTGGCTGTGGGACCGCGGCCGGCCCTGCGGCTCGGAGGCCAACATCGCCAAGCTCACCGCGGCGGACGCGGCCTGGCAGGCGGCCGACCGGGCGTTCCAGACCTACGGCGGCATGGCGTACTCCCTGGAGTACCCGGTCGCCCGGATGTTCCGGGACGCTCGCATCGCGAAGAACATCCCGGTCGCCGAGGAACTCGTCCTCGCCCACATCGCCCAGCACGAGCTGGGACTCCCCAAGTCGTACTGACCCGTCCTCATGCCCCGGGCCGCGCGGGCGAGGCCCGGGCCACGGGACGCACGGAGGCGGGGGACGCGCCTCAGCCGAAGCGGGGCGGGCGCTTCTCCCGGATCGCCGCGACGCCCTCGCGCACGTCCGGGCCGGTGAACCCGAAGAACTCCATCGCCAGGGAGGCGTCGAACGTCGGCCCCGCGAGGCGCAGCCAGTTGTTCAGCGCGTGCTTGGTGAACGACAGCGCCTCGGCGGGCCCGGCGGCGAGGCGTCCGGCGATCTCCAGCGCGCGCTCGTGCACGTGCGCGTCGTCCACGCACAGCGAGACCAGCCCGATCCGCTCGGCCTCCTCGCCAGTGAGGACGTCGTTGAGCAGCAGGTAGTACTTGGCCTTCGCGAGCCCGCACAGCAGCGGCCACACGATCGCCGCGTGGTCGCCTGCCGCGACGCCCAGCCGTGTGTGCCCGTCGATGATCTTCGCGGTGCGGCCCGCGACGGACACGTCGGCCAGCAGCGCGACGGCGAGACCGGCGCCCACCGCCGGGCCCTGCACGGCGCTGACCACCGGCTTGGAGCAGTTCAGGACGTTCATCACGATGTCGCGGGCCTCGCGCATGATCCGGCGGCGGGAGGCGTGGTCGGTCATCATCTCCTCGATCATGGCGAGGTCGCCGCCGGCGGAGAACGCCGTGCCCTCCCCCCGCACGAGCACCACGCGGACGTCGTCGTCGGCGTCGGCGTCCCGCCAGATCTCCGCCAGCTCGCGGTGCCCGGTGGTGTCGACCGCGTTCAGCTTGCCCGGTGTGCTGATCGTGACCCGCAGCACCCCGTCCGCCGCCCAGTCGATCTTCAGCCGCTCGTACGCGTCGTACCGCGTCATGCCGCACTCCCCTGCCGCGAGTGGTCGTCGAATGCCGCGCGCAATCGTCGCACAGCGAACTCCACCGCCTCGGCGCCGGCGTCGAAGATCTCGGGCAGCAGGAAGAAGGAGTGCACGACGCCGTCGTAGCGGCGCAGCTCCACCGGCACGCCGGCCTCGGCGAGCCGCCGCGCGTAGGCCTCCGCCTCGTCGCGCAGGATGTCGCACTCGGCGGTGATCACGGTGGCGGGCGCGGCGCCGGCCAGGTCCGCGGCGCGCAGCGGGGCCAGCCGGGGATCGGCCGGGTCGGCGCCGTCCCGGTAGAGCTCCATGAACCGGGCGAGCGACCCGGCGTCCAGCCCGTAGCCCGTCCCGTACTCCCGCCAGCTCGGGGTGTCCCTCGCCGTGTCGGTCACCGGGTAGACGAGCAGCTGGTGGGCGAGGGCGACCCCGGCGTCCCTGGCCATCAGCGCGGCGGCCGCGGCGAGGTTGCCGCCCGCGCTGTCGCCGGCGACCGCCACGGCCCCCTCCAGCACGCCGTACCGGCCGGGCTCGCGCGCCACCGAGGACACCACGGCCCACGCGTCGTCCACCGCCGCGGGGAACGGGTGCTCGGGGGCCAGCCGGTAG
>NZ_JBEZJP010000263.1:0-11472 GCF_040653175.1 Actinomadura sp. NPDC048032 | reverse complement strand
CGAGCCGCCCGGGCCGGGGCCCTCGACGCGCTCGGCGGACCGGAGCGCGCCCGCCGGGTACGCGCCGTCGGCGGTGCGGACGAGATGGCCGTTGACGATCCAGCCGGGCGCCGGGGCGGGCTCGGCGGGCAGCGGGCGGGCGTCGCGCCCGGCGAACAGGGGCAGCGGGTCGACCGGGACGCCCGCGGCGGCCAGCTCGGCGAGCGCGCGCAGCAGCCCAGTCAAGGCGCCGCCGCCGGGCGCATCGCAGCTCACGACGGTGTGCGGCCGGTCCCCGAGGATCGCGGCGACCAGGCCGGTGAGGAACCGTCCGGGGCCCGCCTCGACGAAGGTGCGGGCGCCCGCCGCGTACATCGCCTCGATCTGCTCGACGAAGCGGACCGGCGCGGCGAGCTGCCCCGATAGGACGGCGGCCAGCTCGGACGGGTCGGTGTCGTAGGGCGCCGCCGTCGCGTTCGACCAGACCGGGAACGCGGGCGAGCGCAGGTCGCGGCCGAGCAGCTCCACGCGCAGGCCCTCCGGCGCGGCGGCGGCGAGCGGGCCGTGGGCCGCGCACGCCGCCGGGATCCGCTCGGCGCGCAGGCCCGCCTCCGCCAGGACGCGCAGCGCGCGGTCCAGCCCCGCGGAAGTCCCGGCGATCACGACCTGGCGGGGCGCGTTGTGGTGGGTCACGGCGACGTCGCCGCTCTCCCCCAACGTCTCCCCCAACGCGTCCAGCACCTGCTCCGGCGTCGCTCCCACGGTCGCCGCCGCGCCCCCGCCGGGCCCGGCCGCCGCCAGGACCGCCTCCGCCCGGGCGGCGCTCAGGCCGATCATGTCGGCGTCGTCGAACACGCCGGCCGCGCAGAGCGCGACGAGTTCGCCGCAGCCGTGCCCGGCGGCGAGGTCGGGGTGCACGCCGACCGCGGTCAGCAGCCGGTGGACGGCCAGCCCGGCGATGCCGAGCGCGGGCTGCGCGACCCGCGTGTCGGCGATCTCCGCCCGGCGGCGGCGGGACTCCGACCGGGTGAACGCCGCGGGCGGGAACATCGCGGCCGCGTACCGTCCGCCGGCGTACCGAAGCAGGCGCTGGAGGCGGGGGAACGCGACGAAGAGGTCCGCGAGCATCCCGGGCCGCTGGCCGCCCTGGCCGGGGAACAGGAACGCGACCTGCCCCGGCTCCCCGGAGGGCAGGAAGACGCCCGGCGCCGGTCGGAACGCGGCCGCGAGTGCGAGCTTGTCCCGGAGGTCCTCCAGGCTTGAGGCCACCAGCGCCGCCTGCACCGGGCCTTCGAGCGAGGCGGCGGTCCTGGCGAGGTCGCGCAGCCGGGGCCCGGCGGGCAGCAGCGCAGAGAGCCGGTCGATCCCGGCGCGGGCGGCGGAGCGGTCGGCGCCGCGGATCAGGAACAGCTCGGCCGGCCACTCGTCCAGCCCGGACACCGGCTCGGGGGCGCCGTCGTAGCCGGACAGGACGGCGTGGAAGTGCGCGCCGCCGACGCCGAAGCCGCTGAGCCCCGCGAACCGCCCGCCCGGTTCGGCGGCCCACGGGCGGGCGGCGCCGCCGAACGCGAGCGGGCCGTCCGGCGCCCACTCCGGATTCGGCCGGGCCAGGTGCAGCGTCCCCGGCAGCACGCCCGTGTGCAGCGCGTACACGGTCTTGATGAGCCCGGCGACGCCCGCGGCGCACCCGGTGTGCCCGATCTGCGACTTCACCGAGCCGAGCGTGACGCTCCCCGGCGCGGCCCCGGCGAACACCGAGGCGAGGGCCGCCAGCTCCGCCCTGTCGTCCGCCTCGGCTCCGGCTCCGTGCGCCTCGACGAGCCCCACGGAGGCGGGTGCCACGCCCGCGCGCTCGTAGGCGCGTTCGAGGGCGCGGCGCTGCCCCTCGGACCCCGGTGTGGCGAGGTCGGGGGCGCGTCCGCCGGCGGCCCCGGCGACCGACTTGACCACGGCGTAGATCCGGTCGCCGTCGCGTTCGGCGTCGGCGAGGCGCTTGAGGACCACGCACCCGACGCCCTCGCCGAGCGCGACGCCGTCGGCGGACGAGTCGAACGCGGCGCAGCGCCCGGACGGGGAAAGCGCGCCCGCCGAGGCCGAGAGCAGGTAGTCCTGGACGCCGGCGCGCAGGTCGGCGCCGCCGCACAGCACCATGTCGCTGGTCCCGGCGGCGAGCTCCTTGCAGGCGGCGTCGAGGGCGGCCAGCGACGAGGCTCCCGCGGCGTCCACCGTGTGGGCCGTGCCGCCGAGGTCGAGCCGGTCCGCGATCCGGCCGGCGATGACGCCGGTGAGGACGCCGGGGAAGGAGTCCGCGGTCGGGCGCGGCAGCCGCTCGTCCAGGCCCGGGGGCACCTCGCCGTAGTAGGACGGGAGCGTCGCGCGCATCGCGTACGCGGTGCCGAGGTCGCCGCCCCCGGCCGCGCCGAAGACCACCGACGTCCGGGCCCGGTCGAACGGGCGGTCGGCGTACCCGGCGTCCGCCAGCGCGCGGGACGCGACCTCCAGCGACAGGAGCTGGACCGGGTCGACGCCGCCGAGCGCGCCGGGCGGGATGCCGTGGGCGAGCGCGTCGAACGGGACGTCGGGGATGAAGCCGCCCCGCTTCGACGGCGTCGCGCCCTCCCCGGACGGCGAGTAGTGGATCCGCGGGTCCCAGCGGGTGACCTCGGTGACCGCGTCGGCGCCGCCGACGATGTTCGCCCAGTAGCTCCCGGTGTCGCGGGCCCCCGGGAAGACGCAGCCCATGCCGATGACCGCGACGTCGGCCGGGCGGGCCGCGCCGGCGCTCGCCACGGGTCCGGCGACGCCCAGCTCGGCCGCGCGGGCGGCCAGGAAGGCGGTCGCGCCCGAGGTGACCTGCTCGTGCAGGTCGGCGATCCGGGTCGGGGCCGACCGCAGCGCGGCGACCTGCCCGATCATGTAGAGGCCGTCGGCGCGCTGGACGCCGTCGTCCACCGGGGTGCCGCGGCGCAGGCCCTTGCTCGCGACGCGCAGGCGGCCGAGGTTCAGCTTCTCCAGGCGGCGCCACACCTCCCGCCGCGGCGTGCCGACCTGCTCCAGCTCGCGGCGGGTCTCCTCGAACGTCCGGACGTAGGGGGTGCGGGCGCAGCGGGTCACGAGGCCGGGCGCGGTCTCCAGCAGGGCCGTCCCGCCGCAGCCGAGCGCGACGTCCTGGAAGCCCGGCAGGATCGCGCCGGCCGCGACCGCCTCGGCGGTGAACAGGTACGCGGTGCCCATCAGCACGCGGACGTCGGCGCCGCGCTCGGCCAGCGGCCCGGCGAGCGCGGCGACCATCGCGGCGGACCGCGCGTCGTGCACGCCGCCCGCGAACATGACCGACAGCTCGCGCGGGTCGCCGCCGAACGCCTCCAGCCGCTCGACCTGCGCGTCCCACAGCGGGAAGCTCGCAAGCGGTCCGACGTGCCCTCCGCATTCGGCGCCCTCGAACACGAACCTGCGCGCGCCCTCGGCCAGGAACCGCTCCAGCTGCTCCGGCGACCGGGCGTGCAGGTAGGTGCGGATCCCCTCTGCCTCCAGTGACGCGGCCTCCAGTGACGCGGCCTCCAGTGACGCGGCCTCCAGTGACGCGGCCTCCGCCGGGCAGCCGGCCCCGATGATCGCGTAGGGCGGGGCGGCCTCGCGGATCGCGGCGAGGTGGGCCTCCCGCAGCTCCGGCGGCGCGGTCCCGAGGACGCCGACGCCCCAGGGACGCCCGCCGAGCCGGTCGGCGGTCTCGCGCAGCAGCTCCCGCACCCGGTCGGGGTCCGCCAGGCCGAGCGCGAGGAACGGCAGGCCGCCGTCCTGCGCGACGGCGCCGGCGAACGCGGAGGTGTCGCTGACCTGCGTCATGGGACCCTGCACGACGGCCGGTTCGGCGCGCGGCGCGAGGGGCTCGGAGCGCACGGCGGCCCGCAGGTGCAGGTCGATCTGCTCCCGGACGGCCCGCACCACTCCCCCGGCGGTCCTGTGCCGCCCGGCCAGCGAGGCGGCGAGCGGCGCGTCCTGCCCGACGGGCAGCGGACGCCGCCCGGACCCGGGCGCGCCGGGCGCCGGGTGGACGCGGTGCCCGTCGACGACCGCCGTCCCGGTGCCGTCCATCGCCGACAGCCTGGCGACGATGTCGGCGGACGGCTCAGCCTCCCGGACCAGCGCGAGCTGGACGTCCAGGACGACCCCGGCCGCGCCCCCGGCCACCGCCGCCGCGGCCGAGTGCGGCCCGATCCCGCCCGCCGCGTACACCGGGACGTCCACGTCCGCCGCGGAACCGGCGCCCGCGAGGAGGTGCTGCAGGAGCACGAACGCGGTCGGCTCGCCGACGCGCCCGCCCGCCTCGCCGCCCCGCGCGACCAGCCCCACGTCGTCGGTGATCTCCCGGGCGGCGGCGATCGCGGCGGCGGCCTCGTCCGGGTCGACCACCTCCACCAGCAGGCGGCGCCCGCGGGCGAACCCGGCGACGTCCGGCGCGCCGTCCGCCCCCGGCGCGGGCGAGCCGAGCTGCGCTGTCCCGCCGAGCTGCGCTGCCCCGCCGAGCAACGCTGCCCCGCCGAGCAGCGCTGCCCCACCGAGCAACACGGGCGCGTCGACCAGGACGGTCGCGGCGGCCGCGGGGACCTCGTCGGGCCGGATCCGGCACCCGGCGGGCACGCGGACGCCGAACGGGCCCTTCCACCAGCGGCCGACGTCGGCGAGGGCGGCGAGCCCGGGCGCCCGGTCGGCGCCGAGGTCGAGCACGCCGGTGCCGCCCGCGCGGGCGACGGCGACGGCGAGGTGGGGCGCGGGCCGGCCGAACGGGGCGACCCCGATGATCTCGGTCCGGGGCCGCTCGCCCCGGCCTGCGTCCCGCCCGCCCCTGCCCGCCATGCACAGCCCCCCGACGTCCCGCGCGGTCCGGCGCGTGACCGGCGCGGCTCGCAACAACGGAGCGCCACACTACGGTCGGCGACGGCATGATCACGGGGACGACACACCCGGGGGCGCGTTGATGGCGGCCCGGCGAAGGAGATTGGAACGTCCCTTGACGCGCGGCGGGGGCCGGAGGTGGCCCCGGCCTGGGTCTCCCGCCGCCGCGGCCACATCGCGCATAATGGCGATCACAGTCCGTGGCGGTGTGCCGCGGACGGGCCAGGCGGGGGCGCGATGGCGACGCTGAATCCGGCGACGGGACGGTTCCGCCTCCCCGCGCGGCGGCGGGAGGCGGCGGGAGGCGGCCCGGACCCCGTGCGGGCCGCCCTCGCCCCCCTGCTCGCGGCCCATCGCGCCGCCCACCCCGGCGGCGCCCTCCCTGGAGCGGCCGAGGCCGAACTGCTGCGCGGGTACACGGTGGCCGAGCGCATGCACCGCGGGCAGCTCCGCAAGTCCGGCGCCCCGTACATCACCCATCCGCTGGCCGTCGCGCTGATCCTCGCCGGCATGGGGCTGGACACCACCACCCTGGTCGCCGCGCTCCTGCACGACACCGTCGAGGACACCCCGTACACGCTCGGCGAGGTCCGCGCCGACTTCGGCGACGAGATCGCGGTGCTGGTGGACGGCGTCACCAAGCTGGACGGCCGGCGCTGGGGCGACCGCGCCGAGGCCGAGACGTTCCGCAAGATCGTGCTGGCCGCGGCGGCGGACCTCCGGGTCCTGGTGATCAAGCTGGCGGACCGGTTGCACAACCTGCGGACGCTGCGCCACCAGCCCGAGCACAAGCGCGCCCGCTACGCCCAGGCGTCCCACGAACTGCTGGTCCCCTTCGCCGAGCGGCTCGGCATCCACGTCCTCAAGCGGGAGATGGACGACCTCGCCTTCGCCGCCCGTGACCCCGGGGCGCACGAGGCCACGCGGCGCGCCGTCCGGGCGGCGCTGAGCGTGGCGGGCCGCACGTTCGGGCCCGCCACGGCGCTGCTGCGCCCCTCGCTCGCCGAGCACCGGGTCAGGGCTCGGGTGGAGGTCCGTCCGTCGCACCTGTACGCGGTGCACCAGTCGTTCGGCGGCGGCCTGGCCGGGCTGCGGCCGTGCGAGGCGGCGCGGCTGCTGCTGGTGGTGGACGGCGCCGAGAGCGACTGCTACATCGCGCTCGGGGCCGTGCACGCCGCGCTGCACCCCGTGGCCGGGCAGGTCCGCGACTTCATCGCGACGCCGAAGGACAACCTGTACCGGTCGCTGCACACCCGGGTGATCAGCCCGGACGGCGACCCGTTCGAGGTGATCATCCGCAGCGAGGCGATGCACCCGGTCGCCGAGTACGGCATCGTCGCGCACATCCGGGACGCGGGCCGCGACACCGGTCCCACCGTCGCCGAACGCCGCGACCTGGTGTGGCTGAGCCGGCTGCTGGCCTGGCAGTCCGACGCGCCGTCCGGCGAGTTCCTGGACCGGCTCCGCGCCGACCTCGCCGCCGGCAACGTCGCCGCGTTCACCACCCGCGGCGACATCGTCCCGCTGCCCGCGGGCGCGACCGCGCTCGACTTCGCCTACGCGCTCGGTCCCGGCACCGGCGACCGCTGCATCGGCGCCGTCGTCAACGGCCGGCTCGCGCCCATGTCGGTGCAGATCCGCAGCGGCAACGTCGTGCAGATCCTCACCGACCCGGCCGGCGCCCCGTCCGAGGACTGGCTCGGCTTCGCCGTCTCGGTGCCCGCCCGCGTCCGCATCCAGCAGCGGCTCGCGCTGCGCCGCGCCGAGGAGGACGCCGAGGCCGGCCGGCGCCGCCTCGTCCGGGCGCTGGCGGAGCGCGGCGTCGACCTGCTCGCCGCCGAGGCGCGCGGCGACTCCCTGGCCGTCGCCCGCGACCTCGGCTACGGCGACGCCGACGCGATGTACGGGGCGCTCGGCACCGGCGCCCTCGGCCTCGACGACCTTCTGGCCCGGTTCGTCCGGCCCTGAACCGCCGATTACGCTGGTCCCGTGGTGATCACATGAGACCGTTCGAGTACGGCGTCGACGGACCGAAGGTGATCGTGGCCGGAGTGGACGGCTCCGAGACGTCGCTGCGCGCCGGCGCCTACGCGTGGGGCCTCGCGCGCCGCGCCGGCGCCCGGCTCGTCGTCGTGCACGTCACGTCGGTCGCCTCGATGGGCACCCTCACCCCGGGCGGCGCCGCCGCGCTGCGCGAGACCGCCGAGGAGGTCACCGCGCAGATCCGCGCCGAGCTGGAGGCCGCCGCCGGGCGCGAGCAGGTCCGCTACGACCTCGTCACCGAGCTGGGCGACGCCTACACCGTGCTCGCCCGCGTCGCCGACGAGTCCCGCGCGGACGCCGTGATCGTCGGCGCGTCGGCGCAGGCCGGGCACCGGCTCATCGGATCCGTCGCCGTCCGGCTGGTCAAGGCGGGGCGGTGGCCGGTGACCGTCGTGCCCTGACCCCGGTTCGGCCCCCGCTCGCGGGGAAGGGCGGGGAGGACGACGGCGACCGGGGCGGAGGCGGCGATGGCGGATCCCCTACTGACGGAGATCGGCTGGGCGGGGACGGCGCTCCGGCTGGCCGGCACCCTCGAACCCGGCGGCGCCGTCCGCGAGATCGAGCTGCTCCTGCGCGAGCGCGACGGCGACGGCCTGCTGCGCGTGCCCGCCTCGGCCCGCGAGCGGGACGGGCGCGTCGCGTTCGAGGCGGAGGTCGACGTCGCGACCCTCGCCGGCGGGAACCCGCTGCCCGGCGGGCTGTGGGACGTGAGCCTGTCGGTCGGCGCGCCGATGGAGACCTCCGTCGTCCCGCTCGGCCCGGGCCGCGCGCCCGGCCTGGACGCCTCGCCCCTGCGGCGGTTCCTGCCCGGCTCCTGCACGGTGATCGCCTACTTCGGGGCCGGCGGCGCCCTCGCGATCGACGTCGGCGGCCGCTCGCACGTCGCCGGATCCGTCGCGGCGGACACGCTGAGCTGGAACGAGGAGCGCGAGGAGATCGTCGTCGCCGGGCATCTGGACGTGCGGCGGAGCGGCAGGCCGGTCTCCGGGACGTTGATCATGACCGAGCGCCGCTCGCGGCACGTCTACGAGGTCATCGCGATGCTGGAGGAGCGCCCGGACCGGCTCGGCTACCGGGCGGTGGTGCCCGCGACGCGGGCGTTCGTCGACGACCCGCTGCCGCGCGGGACCTGGGACGTCTCGCTGTGCCTCGGCTTCTCCGGGATGCACCGCGAGGTGCGGCTGCTGGCGCCGGACGAGCCGGTGGACGTCCAGGTGTGGCGGCGCCTGCGGCACGTCCGGGTCGTCTCCACCGCGGCGCCCGGCCCGCTGACGATCACGGTCGGTCGCGTCTGAACGGGCGGTCCCACGGGGACTGCCGGGACGTCGCCGCGACCACGGCGCACAGCAGCGCCACCACGGCCGACCCGCCGGCCAGGTTGATCGCGGACGTGGCGAGCGCCGCGTCGAGGCGGGCGTGCAGGGTGAGCGGCAGGATCGCCAGCAGCGCGACCGCGATCCCGCCGATCCAGGCGAACGCCCGGACCGGGCGCGCCGCCGACGACAGCAGCAGGTGCATCAGCGCGGTGGCCTGGATCACCGCCGCCGCGGCGCACAGCGCGTAGCTCGTCGCGGCGGGCGCCGCCGCGGTGTGCCCGCCCGCGAACACCGGCACCTCGACGCCGAACGCCGACCGCAGCCCGATCGTCACCGCGAACGCCGCGCCCCCGCCGACCAGCGCGGCGGAGACGCCCGTCCACCACAGCGGGCGCAGCGGCGCGCCGGAGCCCTCCCTGGAGATCTCCTCGTGCAGCGCGACGAAGTCCTCGTACCGTCGGGGCGGCGCCTCCATCGGCCGCCGCCGCGCCGCGGAAGGACAGCGGAACGAGCGTTCCCACGGCCGTGGCGCTGGGCGGCCGGCGTGCCTGCCCGGCAGGCCTCCGGAGTTCCGCCCGAAGGATGAGTCGGGCATGTTCCCTCCCCCGGTGCGACGTAGGTGTGCTACCCGTCGCCGCAGCAAGGAATTCGCCCAACCTCACCATTTTGCAGATGTTTGGCCGCGTTCCCCCTTATGGCAGAACACGGCGGATCCCCGGGAAGCCGCGCTTCCCGGGGATCCGTTTCGCCGGAATCGTCAGACCAGGCCGGCCTTCTCCAGCGCCGCGCAGCAGGTGCCCGTGATCAGGCGGGTCACCACGTACGGGTCGACGTTGGCGTTCGGGCGGCGGTCCTCGATGTAGCCCTTCTTCTCCACCTCGACCTGCCACGGGATCCGCACCGAGGCGCCGCGGTTCGACACGCCGTAGCTGAACTCGCTCCACGGGGCGGTCTCGTGCATGCCGGTCAGCCGCCGCTCGATGTCGGCGCCGTACCCGGCGACGTGCTCCTGCGCCTTCTCGGCGAGCGCCTCGCACGCCGCGATGATCGCGTCGTAGCCCTCGCGCATGGCCTTGGTCGAGAAGTTGGTGTGCGCGCCGGCGCCGTTCCAGTCGCCCTCGACCGGCTTCGGGTCGAGGGTGGCGGACACGTCGTGCTCCTCGGCGATGCGGTACAGCAGCCACCGGGCGATCCACAGGTGGTCGCCGACCTCGATCGTCCCCGCCGGGCCGATCTGGAACTCCCACTGGCCGGGCATGACCTCGGCGTTGATGCCGGAGATCTTCAGCCCCGCCGCCAGGCAGGCGTCCATGTGCTGCTCGACGATGTCGCGGCCGAACACCTCGTCCGAGCCCACACCGCAGTAGTAGAAGCCCTGCGGGGCCGGGTAGCCGCGCTCCGGGAAGCCGAGCGGGCGACCGTCCTTGAAGAAGGTGTACTCCTGCTCGATGCCGTACCAGGAGTCCTGCGCCGCGAACTGCTCGGCCACGGGCCGCAGCTTGGCGCGGGTGTTGGTCTCGTGGGGCGTGCCGTCCACGAGGTACACCTCGCACAGCACCAGCTTGTTGTCACCGCCCCGGATCGGGTCGGGACAGGAGAAGACCGGCTTGAGCACGCAGTCCGAGTGGTCGCCGGGCGCCTGGTTCGTGCTGGACCCGTCGAACCCCCAGTCCGGCAGCTCGGCGCCGTCGGCGAGAATCCTCGTCTTCGACCGCAGCCGCGCGGTCGGCTCGGTGCCGTCGATCCAGATGTACTCGGCCTTGTAGCTCAACGTCGGTCCCTTCGTTCGCTGCCGGGCCTTTGCGGGTTCGGCCTCACAGAACGTGCCAACCGGGCATTTCGCGTCTGTTGCCCGTTTGTGAACGGCGTGTAACACGCGAGACGACCTGCTGAGACGTTGCTCACACCGGCGCCGCACCGCCGCTCCCTCCGTCCGACACACCGCCCGACACACCACCCGACACACCGCCCGACACACCGCGCGGACACCGCCCCCGACCGCCCAAATCGGCATTTAACGTCCCATGAAATGGCGTGCCACCATTTATCAGACGCTTCTCACTCACTTGACGAAACCTTCGGATGTTTCTTTACTTCTCGCTCACCCGGTCGTGCCATCTCTTCTGTTCAAGATGAGCGAGGACGCGCCACTCCGGCGCGTCCCCACCATTGGCAACAGAACGGGGAAAAAGGATGAGGCGGACTCTCGCGGCCTCGCTCGGTACGGCCGTCGCGCTGGCGGGGCTGGCGTCCTTCGCACCGGCCGGGCACGCCGCCGACGGCGGCAAGGGCAGGCGGATCCACATCGTGCGGCCGGGCCACTCGATCCAGAAGGCCGTCGACCGCGCGCGGCCCGGCGACGTCATCCGGCTCGAGGCCGGCGCCTACGAGGGAGGCGTCCTCGTCCGCAAGCGCCTGACCATCGAGGGGGACGGCGACAGGACCGTCCTGCACCCGGGCCGCAGGGACCACTGCGCCAAGGCCGGCGCGGCGGGCCAGGGCATCTGCGTGATCGGCCACCGCGAGCACCCGGTCAGGGACGTCACGATCAAGAACCTGAGCGTCCGGGGCTTCAAGCAGAGCGGCGTGTACGGCCTGTACACCGACCGCCTCACCGTCGAGCGCGTCCTCGCGGCGCGCAACGGCGAGTACGGCATCACGGAGTTCCGCTCCACCCGCGGCCGCTTCGTCAAGAACCGCGCCATCGACAACTCCGCCGACGCGGGCTTCTACGTCGGCGACATCCAGAACGCGCGCGGCACCGTCGTCGCCTACAACCACGCCTCGGGCAACGCGATCGGCCTGCTGGTCCGGCACGCCCGCCACGTCCAGGCCTGGGAGAACGAGCTCGTCGGCAACTGCACCGGGGCCGCGCTCGTCAACGACGACCAGAAGGGCGGCCAGGGCGACACCAAGCTCTGGAAGAACAAGATCGCGAAGAACAACCGCTTCTGCCCGCAGCACGAGGACGTCCCGCCGCTCGGCGGCACCGGTGTCCTCGTCTTCGGCGGCGACCACAACACGATCGAGAAGAACGCCGTGCTCGGGAACCGGGGCAGGCTGCCCTACTCCGGCGGCATCGTGCTGTTCCCGAGCCCGAAGGGCGAGCCCGCCCGGTACAACCTGATCAAGTTCAACCTCGCGAAGGGCAACGCCCCCTTCGACCTGGTCGACCGGAGCGGCAGCAGGACCAACCGCTTCATCGGCAACAGGTGCCGCACCTCGGACCCGCGCGGCC
>NZ_JBEZJP010000262.1:0-11485 GCF_040653175.1 Actinomadura sp. NPDC048032 | reverse complement strand
AGAGCACCCACCCCACCAAGCCCGACACATGGGGCGAGCACCAGGACCGCTTCATCCGCCACCGCCTGAACGCCGTCCGCGCCGGAAAGCTGCTCACGGAGACCGTCCCCTGACCCGGTCCAAGGGTCGCCGTCTGCCGGGCCGGGTCCGGGGTGCTCGTCCCGCCGGAGGTCAGGACGAACCGGACGGGGCCCGGCTCAGATCCACGACGCAGAAGATGTTGCCGTCCGGGTCGGCGAGGACCACGAAGTCAGGGTCTGGGGGATACAGGTCCCAGTCGACTCTGGTGGCTCCCAACTCGACCAGACGCGCGACCTCGGCCTCCTGCTCGTCCGTGGTGTCCGTCAACAGGTCGAGGTGGATGCGCGGGTGCGCTTCGGCGGGCGAACTGCTGTGCATCAGAGCGAGCGCCCGGCCCGATCCATCCGCGTATTCCAGTGTCCGCCAACGTGGGCTCTCCCACTCGGACACGGGCACCAGGTCCAGCGCGGACGTCCAGAAGGCCACGGCCCGGGGAATGTCGTTCACGCCGATCACAGGAAAGCCGAGTCTGAGCATGACCCCGAGTCTAGGCAGCACCCAACCTGATCGGTCAGCGGTGAAGTCGGCCGGCCACGGCGCCACCGCGACCTCTGAACGGGGGGCGCCCGCCCGTGCCAACTCGTCGGACGCGAGGCGTGAGGCGACGTAGCTGTACTTCACTGCCGTACGGACACCAAAAAGGCCGGTGTCTCTTCGGAGAACCGGCCTTTGACCTGGGTGGAGCTGAGGGGATTTGAACCCCTGACCCCCTCGATGCGAACGAGGTGCGCTACCGGACTGCGCCACAGCCCCGAGGACTCCGTAAGGTTAGCAAACATCGGGGACTGCTCGCGCACCGGTTATTCGCCGACGGCGCGGCGGTCGTCGGCGTACTGGTCGAAGACCTCGTCGGGGGTGACGAGCTCGATGACCTCGGCGGTCTCGGCGGCCTCGGCGGCTCTGCGGGCCTGCAGGGCGCGGGCGCGGGCCGCGGCGCGGGCCTGGGCGGCGGCGCGGCGGCGGGCGGTGTCCATGCCCACGGCGACGCGCAGGAGCGCCAGGTGGCCGGCGAGCAGCAGGACCGGGGGCGCGACGATCCACCAGGGCGTGAGGCCGGAGGCGGAGATCGCCACGGAGGTGAGGAGCAGCGCGGCGAGGCCGCTGGTGCGGCGGCGGCGCCGGGCGATGACGGCGGCGCGGCCGCCCGGGCGGCGCGGCGCGGGGAGGCCCTCCTCGCGGAGCGTCCCCTCCTCGCGGAGGGTCTCCTCCTCGTGGAGCGTCTCCTGGTCGTCGGCGTCGTCCTCGGCGGCCTGCTCGTCGGGACGCTTGTGCAGGAGGCGGGAGATTCCCGTGGTCTCGGTGTCGCGGCGCAGCCACATGGGTACCAGGACGACGGCCCAGACGGCGACGATCGCGAGGTAAAGGACGGCGCTGCTCATCGGCCCCACCGTTCCAGGGCACGCTCGCGAGGCGGGCCGACTTTCGGCGCGCGAACGTGCAATGGGAGCAGGGTCACGCCCCGCACGGTACGAGGGGCTGTCAGAGGTTGACGAGCATAAGGGGCGGTGTGTCGCGAGATCGATCTCGCCGTTACTCTCCGTTTGCCGGGACTTCTCGATCGCAGGATTCTTACGGCGGGAAAGTCATGGGCCGCTCAGGAGCGCCGGGGAAATGCCTGTTTCCGGTCTGCCAGCCAGCGGGCGCGCAGGCCACCGGGCACGTCCTCGACGGTGAGGGCGTAGCAGATGTGGTCGCGCCAGGCGCCGTCGATGTGGAGATGGCGGCGGCGAATTCCCTCTTCGCGGAATCCGAGTTTTTCGACGACGCGGCGGCTCGCGGTGTTCTCCGGACGGATATTGGCTTCGAGCCGGTGCAGGCCGACGGTGAAGAAACAGTGGTCGACGGCGAGGGCGACGGCGGTGGGAATGACGCCGCGGCCGGCGACGCGCCGGTCGACCCAGTAGCCGATCTGCGCGGACCTCGCCGAACCCCAGACGATCGCGCCGATGGTGAGCTGCCCGGCGAAATCGTCCTCATGGGTGACGACCCAGGGAAGGGCGAGGCCGTGGCGGGCTTCGCGGCGCATGGTGTGGACCATGCTGATGTACGGGCCGAGGCCGCTGCGGAACAGCGGCGTCTCGGGATTGGTCGGCTCCCAGGGGCGGAGCCAGTCGGCGTTGCGGACCCGCAGCTCGCGCCAGACGGCGGCGTCGCGGTGCCGCAGCGGGCGCAGCCCTACAGGGCCCTCGGTCAGGGTGACCGGCCATCCCCGCAAACGTTCCACGGTTCCATGATTCCCTGGTCGGATGTCTGAACGCCATATTGTCCCCGAGAAATCGGGCACGCGGGACGTTCGGCCACCGTCGTCACACCCGTCGGCCCCGTTTCATGACCCAGTCGACGCGCAGGTCGGCGTCCAGGACGACCAGGTCGGCGTCCTTGCCGGGCTCCAGTGACCCGACGCGCGCGTCGATGCCGAGGGCGCGCGCCGGGGTGAGGGACGCGGCCTCGGCGGCGCGCTCGATCGGCTGGCCGGCGTCGGTGACGGCGCGGCGGAACGCGTCCGCCATGGTGATCGTGCTGCCCGCGATGGACGTCCCGCCCGCGAGGATGGCGCGGCCGCCGCGGACCTCGACGTCCATCACGCCGAGACGGTAGTCGCCGTCGCCCATGCCGGCGGCGGCCATCGCGTCGGTGATGAGCGCGACGCGGGGCGTGGCGGCGAACACGAGGCGGGCCACGGCGGGCTCCACGTGGACGCCGTCGTTGATCAGTTCCACGGTGACCCGGGGGTCGTTCAGAGCGGCGGCGACCGGCCCGCCCTCGCGGTGGTGCAGGGGGCGCATCGCGTTGAACAGGTGCGTCGCCACGCGCGCTCCCGCGTCGAACGCCGCACGGGCCGCCTCGCCGGTGCCGTCGGTGTGGCCGACCGCCGCGATCACGCCCGCGTCCACCGCCTCCCGGACGAGGTCGAGGGCGCCCGGCAGCTCGGGCGCGAGAGTGATCATGCGGAGGTGCCCGCGGCCGAGGCGGACGAGGCGGCGGAACTCGGCGGGGTCCGGGTCGCGCAGGAGCGCCGGGTCGTGCGCGCCGCAGCGCGAGCGGGCCAGGTAGGGGCCCTCCAGGTGGACGCCCGCGATCACGCCGTCGGCGGCGAGTCCGGCCAGGCCCTCGACGGCGGCGGCCAGTTCGTCCGGGTCGCCGGTGACGAGGCTCGCGATCGTGGTGGTGGTGCCGTGGGCGAGGTGGAAGGAGGCGGCCCGCTGGGCCTCGTCCGGGTTCCCGAGCTGGTAGGAGGCTCCCGCGCCGCCGTGGACGTGCATGTCGACGAAGCCGGGCACCACGTGCCGGCCGGCGAGGTCGATCACTTCGCCGGGGGCGGGGCCGTCCGCGATCGTGCCGCCGGCGATGTGGAGGGCGCCGTCGCGGACACCGTCCGGAAGGACGATCCGCGCGTTGGTCAAGGAAACGGCGCCGTCGCCGACCGGCCTCGCCATGGAACCCCCAATGCACGCATTTGATCGTTGTTGATTGTTCCACGGCCCCTGCGCTCAGGTAAGACCAGGGGCGCGCAGGGCTAGAATCCGCGGGTGACCACCTTTCCGGACTCCCGTCCACCCGCGGGAAAGGCGACCGGCGTGACCCGGCACGAGCGCTGGAACGCGCTGCTCGAACTGCTCGCGGACGCCGGACGGCTGACCGTCGAGGAGGCGTCCGCGCGCATGGGGGTGTCGGCCGCGACGATCCGCCGCGACTTCGACCAGCTCGCGCAGCAGCAGATGCTGACCCGCACCCGCGGCGGCGCCGTCGCGGAGAGCGTCAGCTACGACCTGCCGCTGCGGTACAAGGCGGCGCGGCACGCGTCGGAGAAGCAGCGGATCGCGGCGGCGACCGCGGAGCTGGCCGAGCCCGGGTCGATCATCGGGCTGAACGGCGGCACGACGACCTCGGAGGTCGCCCGGGTGCTCGCCACCCGCGCCGACCTGCACGCCGAGGGGCCCACCCCGGCGATCACGATCGTGACGAACGCGCTGAACATCGGCAACGAGCTGGCCGTCCGCCCGCACGTGAAGATCGTCCTGACGGGCGGGGTGCCGCGGCCGCAGTCCTACGAGCTGACCGGGCCGCTCGCCACCGGCATCTTCGACCACGTGACGCTGGACGTGGCGGTCATCGGGGTGAACGGCGTGACCGCGAGGCACGGCGCGACCTGCCACAACGAGGGCGAGGCCGTGGTGAACCGGCTGATGGCCGAGCGCGCCGACCGGGTGGTCGTGGTCGCGGACGGCTCCAAGATCGGCCACCGCGCGTTCGCCCGCATCTGCGGCACCGACGAGATCGACGTCCTGGTGACGGACGCGGCGGCGCCCGAGTCCGAACTCGCCGCGTTCACCGACGCCGGCGTCCGCGTCATCCAGGCCTAGCCTCCGACGGGCGCGGCCGGGGGAGGCGGGCTAGACCTGCGGGCGGGGGTGGTCGCCGCCGTTGATCTGGTCCACCGCGTGGGGCAGGACGCGGGCCAGGACGGTCATGCCGTCGCGGACGCCGCCGGTCGAGCCGGGCAGGTTGACGATGAGGGTGCGGCCCGCGACGCCGGCGAGGCCGCGCGACAGGATCGCGGCGGGGACCTTCTCGCGTCCCTCCAGCCGGATGGCCTCGGCGATTCCCGGGACCTCCCATTCGATGACCGGCCGGGTCATCTCGGGGGTCTGGTCGGTGGGGGTGAGGCCGGTCCCGCCGGAGGTGACGACGACGTCGTATCCGGCGGCGACCGCGTCGCGCAGGACGCCGGTGACGGGTTCGCCGTCCGGGACGACGACGGGGCCGTCCACCTGGCAGCCGATGTCCTCCAGCATCTCGACCAGCACCGGGCCGGACCTGTCCTCGTAGAGGCCCGCCGCGGCGCGGTTGGAGACGGTGACCGCCATCGCCCGGATCACCGGCGCCACACCCCGGTCTTGCCGCCGGTCTTCTCCTCGACCCGGACGTCGGTGATCACGGCGGCGGGGTCGACGGCCTTCACCATGTCGACCAGCGCGAGCGCGGCGACGGTGACGGAGGTGAGCGCCTCCATCTCCACGCCGGTGCGGTCGGCGGTGCGGGTGACGGCCGTGATCGCGACGCCGTCGTCGTCGACGGCGAGGTCGACGGTGACGCCGTGCAGCGCGATCGGGTGGCACAGCGGGACGAGGTCGGGCACGCGCTTGGCCCCCATGATCCCGGCGATCCGGGCGACGGACAGGGCGTCGCCCTTGGGGATGTCGCCGGCGCGCAGGAGGGCGACGCATTCGGGCGACAGTCGGACGAACCCCGTGGCCGTGGCCGTCCGGGACGAGACGTCCTTCGACGACACGTCGACCATGCGGGCCGATCCCTGGTCGTCCAGATGGGTGAACTCGGACCCCATGGCGCTCATGACGGCAACCTCATGACCTCGACGTGCGAACCGGCCGGCATGGCTTCGACGTCCTCCGGAATCTCGATGAGCGCGTTCGCGGACGACAGGGACCCGAGCTGGTGCGAGCCCTGCACGCCCGCCGCTGTGACGGTGTAGAAGCCCCGAGTGAACGAGAGTCTGCCTCGCAGGAAGTGGCGCAGCCCCGCGGGGGACTTGATGTCTTCGGCGACGACGGCGCTCACTGTGGGAAGCGGTTCTGGGGGCAGCCCTTGCATGACGCGTAGGGCGGGACGGACGAACACCTGGAACGACACGTACGCGCTCACGGGGTTGCCAGGAAGCGTGAAGACCGGAGTGCCTTCCAGGAGGCCGAACCCCTGCGGCTTGCCCGGACGCATCCGCACCTTGTGGAAGTTCACAGTTCCGGTACCGGCGAGAACTTCCTTGACGACGTCCCTGGTGCCCATGGAGACGCCCCCGGTGGTGACGATGGCGTCGGCCCGGACGAGCTGGTCGTGAAGCATCTCCAGGACCTTGGCGGGCTCGTCCTGCACCGTGGCCTGCCGGTAGCCCGTTCCGCCCGCCTCGACCACGGCGGCGGTGAGCATGAAGCTGTTGGACTCCCAGATCTGGCCGGGCGCCAGCGGGCTGCCCGGCTCGCGCAGTTCGTCGCCCGTGGAGACGACCACGATGCGCGGCCTCGGCCGGACGGTCACCCGGGACCGCCCGACCGCCGCGAGCATGCCGATCTGCGGGGCGGCGAGCCGGGTGCCGGCCTCGGCGACGACCTGCCCGGCGAGGACGTCCTCCCCCGCCCGGCGGATGTAGTTGCCCGGCGGCGCGGCGCGCGAGATCCGGACGGTGGCGTTGCCGCCGTCCGTCCACTCGACGGGGATGACGGCGTCGGCGCCGGCCGGCAGCGGGGCGCCCGTCATGATCCGGGCGGTCAGCCCGGGCCGGATCGCCGACAGGCCGGAGTCGCCCGCGACGATGTCGCCGACGACGGGCAGCGCGACGGGGCTCGCCTCGGTGGCCGCCGCGATGTCGGCCGCGACCACGGCGTAGCCGTCCATCGCGGAGTTGTCGAACGGCGGCAGCGGCACCGGCGCGGCGACGGCCTCGGCGAGCACCGTGCCCTGCGCCTCCAGCAGTGCCAGGTCAAGCGGCGGCAGCGGCGCCACGCTGCCGAGGATCTCCGTCAGATGCTCGTCGACCGTTCTCATAGCCACGGCCCCAGTCTGACGCCTCGTCACGAATCCGAGGTGTCGCCCACGCCGTCCTGCGTCCGGACGAATTCCCGCAGCCACGGCAGGAACTCCGGCGCCAGATCCGGACGGTCCGCCGCGAACTGGACCACCGTCCGGAGGTACTCCAGCTTGTTGCCGGTGTCGTAGCGGCGGCCGCGGAACTTGACGCCGTAGACGCCGCCGCCCTGGTCGGCGGGCATGTCGGCGAGGGTGCGCAGCGCGTCGGTCAGCTGGATCTCGCCGCCGCGGCCGGGCGGGGTCTTCTCCAGGACGTCGAACACCGCGGGGTCGCAGACGTAGCGGCCGATGATGATCCAGTTGCTGGGGGCCTCCTCGGCGGCGGGCTTCTCCACGAGGTCGGAGATGCGGACGACGTCGTCCTCGTCCGTCGCCTCGATGGCCGCGCACCCGTACGCCGACACCTGGTCGGGCTCGACCTCCATCAGCGCGATGACGCTGCCGCCGTACTGGCCGCGCACCTCGATCATCCGCTGCAGCAGCTTGTCGCGGGCGTCGATCATGTCGTCGCCGAGCAGCACCGCGAACGGCTCGCGGCCGACGTGCTGGCGGGCGCAGTGCACCGCGTGCCCGAGGCCGCGCGGCTCGCCCTGCCGGACGTAGTGCATGATCGCCAGGTCGCTGGACTCGTGCACGGCCTCCAGGCGCTCGTCGTCGCCCTTGGCGCGCAGCGCCTCCTCCAGCTCGTAGGCTCGGTCGAAGTGGTCCTCGATGGACCGTTTGCTGCGCCCGGTGATCATGAGGACGTCGGACAGCCCGGCGTCGACCGCCTCCTCGACGACGTACTGGATCGCCGGTTTGTCGACGATGGGCAGCATTTCCTTGGGAGTCGCCTTGGTCGCGGGCAAGAATCGGGTACCGAGGCCGGCCGCCGGGACGACCGCTTTGAGCACTGGTGCAATGTCGGCCATATACACGACCCTAGCCATCCGCGAGGACCACAGCGTGCACCCCACCGCCACGAAGACCGGCCTCCGGGCCGAACTGCTCGCACGACGTGCGGCGATGCCGCCCGAGACGCGCTCCGGCACGGCGCGCCCGATCCGGGACGCGCTGCTGTCGGTCCCGGAGGTGGAGATGGCCGGGACGATCGCGGCCTACGTCTCCATAGGCGACGAGCCGGACACGCGGAGCCTGCTGTTCGCGCTGTGGAAGCGCGGGACGTACGTGCTCGTCCCCCGGCTGCTCCCGGACGGCGACCTCGACTGGGCGTCCTACGAGGGGCCCGACTCGCTCGTCCCGGGGGCCCGCGGGTGCCTGGAGTCGTCCGAGCCGCCGCGCGGCCCCGGCGCCGTGGCCAGCGCGGACGTCGTGCTGGTGCCCGCGGTGGCGGTCGACCGGTCGGGCGTGCGCCTCGGCCGCGGCGGCGGCTCCTACGACCGGGCGCTCGCGCGCGTGGGCCCGGCGATCCTCACCGCCGCGCTGCTGTACGACGGCGAGCTGGTGGAAAGCGTGCCCGCCGAGCCGCACGACCAGCGCGTCCGGGCCGTGGTGACCCCGGCGCGGGGGCTGGTCCGCCTGGGCTGACCTGCTCGGCGGCGGCGCCCTGCTCGTAGAGTGAGAGGGCCGAGATCGCGGACGGGGGACGCGATCGGGCACGGCCTGACGGGAGGTAAGAGATGACGGCGCCGTGGCGGATCCTTTCCCTGCCCCCGATCGCGGACGAGATCGTCCGAGGGTTGTTCGCGCCGCTGGGAGACGCCGCCGAGGTGACGTTCCCGCAGGCCAGAGACCGGGCGGGCCTGCTCGCCGCGCTCGCCGGCGCCGACGTGGTGATCGGCGACTTCACCGGCCGGCTGGCGCTGGACGCCGAGGCCGCGGCGGCGGCGCCGCGGGTGTCGTTCGTCCAGATGCCCGCGGTCGGGACCGACAGCATCGACGTCGCGGCGTGGGCGGCCGCGGGCGTTCCGGTGGCGAACGCGGCGGGCTTCAACGCGCGCGGGGTCGCCGAGTGGGCGGTCGGCGCGGCGTTCGCGCTGTGCCGCAACCTCGTGCGGGGCGACCGGGCCGTCCGCGCGGGCGGATGGCCGCAGATGGAGATGGCGGCGCTCGGCCCGCGCGAGATCCACACGCAACGGGTCGGCATCGTCGGGTTCGGCGCGATCGGCGCCGAGGCCGCGCGGCTGTTCGCGGCCCTGGGCTGCACGGTGTCGTACTGGACGAGGCGGCGGCGCCCCCAGGCCGCGGCGACGTACCAGGAGCTGGACGAGCTCATGGCGATGTCCGACGTCCTCGTCATCGCCCTGCCGCTGACCGAGGAGACCAAGGGACTGATCGGCCCGGAGCGTCTCGCCCTGCTCCCGGACAAGGCCCTGCTGGTGAACGTGGCGCGCGGGGGCATCGCGCCGGACGACGCCGTCCTCGCCGCGCTGGAGTCGGGACGTCTGGCCGGGGCGGCCCTGGACGTGTTCGAGCAGGAGCCGCTTCCGCAGGGGCATCCGCTGCGTTCCCGTGAGGACGTCCTGCTCTCGCCGCACGCGGCGGGGGCGTCCGTCCAGTCGCAGCTGAACCTGCTGGGGATGGTGCGCGACAACGTCACCGCGGCCGTTCAGGGACGAGACGTACTGAACGTGGTGAACGGGATCAAACCACAGGTCAACCGGCGATAGCGGCCACGCCGGACACGCCATCCCTCAATCGTAAATATGCGATTCGTCCGCGAATCTGTAGGATTCCTAAACGATCAACTTTGACGACCCCGAAGGGTGGGATGTGCACCTCGACATCTGGCTACTCCTCGGGGCCACGCTCGTACTCAGCGCCATCATCGCGGTCCGGCTGTCGCACCAGGCGGGCCTTCCCACGCTGCTGGCGTACATGGGCCTCGGCCTTCTCATCGGCGAGTCCGGCCCCCTCCACATCCGGTTCGACAACGCGGAACTGGCCGAGACGCTCGGCCTCGCCGCCCTCGTGCTCATCCTCGCCGAGGGCGGAATCACCACCAGCTGGCGGCGCGTGCGGCCCTCGGTGCCGGCCGCGCTCAGCGTCTCCACCCTCGGCACCCTGATCAGCATCGTCGTCGTCGCGCTCGCCGCCATGTGGCTCGTCGGCCTGGAGTGGCGCCCGGCGTTCCTGCTGGCCGCCGTGCTCGCCCCCACCGACGCGGCCGCGGTGTTCTCGGTGCTGCGGCGGCTGCCCCTGCCGTCCCGGCTGACCGGTCTGCTGGAGGCCGAGTCCGGCTTCAACGACGCCCCGGTCGTGATCATCGTGGTCACGCTGAGCGCCCACACCGCCGTCCCCAACATGGCCGAACTGCTCGGCGTCATGGTCTACGAGCTGGTCGCGGGCGGCATCGTCGGCGTCGCCATCGGCTGGCTGGGCGCCCAGGCGCTGCGCCGCGTCGCGCTGCCCGCGTCCGGCCTCTACCCCATCGCCGTGCTGTCGCTTTCCATCGGCTCCTACGGGGCCGCCTCACTGATGCACGCCAGCGGGTTCCTCGCCGTCTACGTCAGCGCCCTCGTCCTCGGGAACGCGCGGCTGCCGCACCGGCCCGCCACGCGGGGCTTCGCCGAGGGCGTCGGCTGGCTCGCCCAGATCGGGCTGTTCGTGATGCTCGGCCTGCTGGCCGATCCCGGCGACCTCCCCGGCCAGATCCTGCCGGCGCTCGTCATCGGCTTCGTCCTGCTGCTGGTGGCCCGTCCCCTGTCGGTCGTGCTCTCCACGATCGGGTTCCGGCTGTCGTGGGGCGAGAAGGTGTTCGCGTCCTGGGCGGGGCTGCGGGGCGCCGTCCCGATCGTCCTGGCCACCATTCCGATGGTCGCGGAGGTGGAGCACGCCGACCGGCTCTTCGCGATCGTGTTCAACATCGTCGTCGTGTTCACCCTGCTCCAGGGGCCGACGCTGCCGCTGGCCTCGCGGCTGTGCCGCCTCAGGAGCGACGAGCAGACCCGCGAGCTGGACGTCGAGGCCGCGCCCCTGGAGGAGCTGCACGCCGACCTGCTGGAGGTGCGGATCCCCGGCGACTCGCTGATGAGCGGCGTGGAGATCTTCGAGCTGCGGCTGCCGCCCGGCGCGTCCATCACTCTCGTCGTGCGGGACGGCGCGAGCTTCGTGCCCGAGCCCACCACGCCCCTCCAGGCGGGCGACACCCTGCTGGTCGTGACCACCGCCGAGGTGCGCGAGGCCACCGAGCGCAGGCTCCGCGCGGTCAGCCGCAAGGGCAGGCTGGCGGGCTGGTTCGGCGAGAAGGGCCAGTGACCTGGGGCCCCGCGGCGGCGGGGCTCCACGGCGCTCCCCTGGCGCGCGACGCGCCGCCGGGGAACATCCCGGGGGCGAATCCTGTTCCACGCATGGGTACCATTAGCAGTCGTCTAGAGTGAGTGCCAGTCCGGCCAGCGCCGGTCTGAGTCAGCGAGGAGGAACCGTGCCGACGTATCAGTACGTTTGCACCGAGTGCGGCGAGCCTCTAGAGGTCGTGCAGAAGTTCAGCGACGACGCGCTGACCGAGTGCCCGGCGTGCACCGGCAGGCTCCGCAAGGTCTTCTCCGCCGCGGGGATCATCTTCAAGGGCTCGGGCTTCTACCGCACCGACAGCCGCGGCTCCGGCAAGTCGGCCTCCACTGCGGGGGCCTCGTCGAACGGCTCGTCCGGCGGGTCGACCAACGGCTCCTCCGGCGACTCGGGCGGCTCCTCGGGCGACTCCGCCAAGTCGAGCTCGTCCACGTCGTCCTCCGACTCGTCGTCGTCCTCGTCGACCGGCAAGTCGTCGTCCGAAAAGGTCGCCTGACCTCCTAAGCATCTCCGCTCGCACCGGGGGATCCGGCCGGATCCCCCGGTCTTCGCCATGTCCGGAAGCCGCCGC
>NZ_JBEZJP010000261.1:0-11508 GCF_040653175.1 Actinomadura sp. NPDC048032 | reverse complement strand
TGTCGTCTCTCGTCTTCCCCACCACTGAGGGTGTCGTTGACCGCGAGGGGTTTGGGATGGTGGGGGGGCGGCCACTCGGGGGGGCCGCCCCCCGGGGCGGGCGTCAGCCCACGGGCTCCAGCCGCGACGGGGGAGCGGCGGGGGCGTCGCCCTCCCGGATCCCGTACCGGCCGTAGAGCCGGGCCAGCGGGCCGGGCGCCCACCAGTTCGCGCGGCCGAGCAGCCGCATCGTGGCGGGCACGAGCAGCGCCCGGACGACCGTCGCGTCCAGCAGGATCGCCACGGCCATCCCGACGCCGGTCATCTTGATGAACGTGATGCCGGACGTCGCGAACGCGCCGATCACCACGATGAACAGCAGCGCGGCGCTGGTGATGATGGCGCCGGTGCGCTGCACGCCGGAGGCGACGGCCGCGGTGTTGGAGCCGGTCAGGTCGTACTGCTCGCGGACCCGCGACAGCAGGAACACCTCGTAGTCCATCGAGATGCCGAACAGCATCGCCAGCATGAGGATCGGCATCGCGGGGGAGATGGAGCCGGTCGCGGTGAAGCCGAGCGGGCCGGACAGGTGGCCGTCCTGGAAGACCAGCACGACCGCGCCGAAGGTGGCCGACAGCGACAGCATGTTCATGACGATCGCCTTCAGCGGCAGCAGCACCGACCCGAACGCCAGGAACAGCAGGAGGAACGTGGCGCCGCCGACGAGCAGGGCCAGCCAGGGCAGGGTCGCGCCGATGCTGTCGAGCTGGTCGACGACGTCGGCCGTCTCGCCGCCGACGTAGGCGCGCGCGCCGGGCGGCGGCGGGACGTCCCGGACCCGCTGGACGAGGTCGCGGGCGGCGCCGGAGTACGGGTCGGCGTCGTAGCGCAGCGCGATCCGGGTCGTCGTCCCGCCGGCGCCGGTCACCGTCGCGTCCGTGACGCCGGGCAGCGCGTCCAGGCGGGCCCCGTACGCCTGGACGGCGGCCCCGTCGGACGTCCCGGTCACGACGGCCTCGATGGGGCTGGTGGCGTTGCGGGGGAACCGGGTCTCCAGCGTCTCGGAGACGACCCGCGCGTCCGTGCCGTCCGGCAGCACCTTCGCGTCCACGCCGCCCCAGTTGATGCGCAGGAAGGGCGCGCCGAGCGCGAGGAGCAGCGCCACCGTCGCGACCATGTAGACGACCGGGCGGCGCATCACGCTGCGCGCGACCCGTCCCCACCAGCCGTCGGACCGGCCGCCGGCCGCCGCCCGGCGCCGCCGGATCGGCAGCGCGTTCACCTGCGGGCCGAGGACGGCCATCAGCGCGGGCAGCACGGTCAGCGCCCCGGCCATGCACACCAGCACGGTGGCGATGCCGCCGTAGCCCATGGAGACCAGGAAGTTCTGGTCGAACAGCAGCAGCCCGGACAGCGACACGGCGACCGTGACGCCGGAGACCGCGACGGTGCGCCCGGCCGTGGCCATGGTGGCGGCCAGCGCGTCCTCGGCGGAGGCGCCGTCCCGGCCGATCTCCTCGCGGAACCGGCTGACCATGAACAGCCCGTAGTCGATGGCGAGGCCGAGCCCCAGGAACGTGGTGATGTTGACCGCGAAGATCGACACGTCGGTGACGTAGGCCAGCGCGTGCAGCGCGGTGAACGAGCCGAGGATGGCCAGGCCGCCGACCAGCAGCGGCAGGCTCGCCGAGACCAGCCCGCCGAAGATCAGCACCAGCAGCACCAGCAGGACCGGCATGGCCATGCCCTCGGCCCGGCCGATGTCGGAGGAGACGCGCTCGTTGATCGCGACGCCGGTGCCGACCGCGCCGCCCACCTTCGCCGTGAGCCCGCCGCCGACCTCGGTGAGGTCGTCCTCGACCGCCTTGTAGTTGTCCTCCCTGGCGGCCTCGTCGGAGCCGGCGAGCTGGAGGACGGCATAGGTCGCCTTGCGGTCGTCGCTGACGAACTGCGGCGCGCCGGTCGTCCAGTACGTGCTGGCCTTGGCGACCTTGCCGGGTGGCAGCGCGGCCAGCGCGCGCTTCACCGACGCCCGGAAGGACGGGTCGTCGACGGTCGTCCTGCCCTGGTAGAGGACCACGACGTCGGCGCCGTCCCGCCCGAGGTCGCGCTCGGCGATCCGCTCCGCCGTCGCGCTCTGGCTGCCCGGCGTGTCGAAGCCGCCGGAGGAGGTCAGCGCGCCGAAGACGCCCGTGCCCCACACCGCGGCGAACACCAGGAACGCCCCCGCGGCGGCGAGGACCCACCGCCTGCGCCGGTGGACCCACCTGCCCCATCGCTCGAACATGACGCTCCTCCTCCAGCCCCGTTACCTTGAGTAATTCCAGTGAACGCCGTAAACTGAGAACAGCGTTAACTTCGCATACAGCGTTAGCTGTCGTCAAGGGTGTTTTTGAGGAATCATGCGAGGGCGGCCGGTGACGGCCGGGCACCCGGCAGAGAGGGGGCGAGGTGGCATCGCGTCGTGATCGTCTGCGGGCCGCGACCGTCAGGGAGATCACCGACACCGCCCGGCGGATCCTCGTGGAGGAGGGCCCCGAAGCGGTGACGCTGCGCGCCATCGCCCGCGAGATGGGCATGACCGCCCCCGCGCTCTACCGCTACTTCGGCAGCCACGGCGAGCTGCTGCGGCACCTGGTCGGCGACCTGTTCACCGAGCTGACCGCAGACCTGCACGCGGCCATGGAGGACGTGCCGAAGGGCGACATGAGCGGCAAGTTCATGACGGTGGCCCGCCAGTTCCGCCTCTGGGCGCTGGCGCATCCCCGCGAGTACTCGCTGCTCTTCGGGACGCCCGTGCGCGGCGCCGCGCACCGGCAGGAGGTCGACTTCGCCGAGGAGTGCGCCCGCCAGTTCGGCTGGACGTTCATGGCCCTGTTCCTGGAGCTGTGGAGGAAGCAGCCGTTCCCGGTGATGCCCGAGGAGGAGATCGACCCCGGCCTGCGCGAGGAGCTGCGCCGCTACCGCGACGACGTGCTCGGCATCGCCCTGCCGCTCGGGGTGATCCAGCAGTTCCTCAAGTGCTGGATCAGGCTCCAGGGCGGCGTCAGCCTGGAGGTCTTCGGCCACCTGGAGTTCGCCCTGAGCGACGCCGCCCCCATGTTCGAGCTGATGCTCCAAGAGGTGACCGTCGAACTCGGCCTGACCTACGCGCCCCCCAGGGGGTGAGCTAGGGCTGGGCGGCGGCCGGGCGGGGTCCGGACAGCGGAAGGCCCCCGGACCCGGGACGGGTGCGGGGGCCTTCGGGCGGGCGTCAGTAGGACGGGAGGCTGGGGTCGATCTGGTTGACCCAGGCCAGGACACCGCCGCCGACGTGGACGGCGTCGCCGAAGCCGGCGTTCTTCACGACGGCGAGGGCCTCGGCGGAGCGGACGCCCGACTTGCAGTGCAGGACGATCTTCTTGTCCTGCGGCAGGCGCTCCAGGGCGGAGCCGTTCAGGAACTCGCCCTTGGGGATGAGCGTGGCGCCCGGGATCGCGACGATCTCGTACTCGTTGGGCTCGCGGACGTCCACGAGGAAGATGTCGTCGTCCCGCTCCTGCATGGCCCTGAGGTCGTGCACGGAGATCGTGGAGTCCCTGACGGCCTCGGCGGCCTCGTCGGACACCGCGCCGCAGAAGGCCTCGTAGTCCTCCAGCAGCTCGGTCTGCGTCGGGTTCTTGCCGCACAGCGGGCACTCGGGGTCCTTGCGGACCTTGACCGAGCGGTAGGTCATCTCCAGGGCGTCGTAGACCATCAGCCGGCCGACGAGCGGCTCGCCGATGCCGGTCAGCAGCTTGATGGCCTCGTTCACCTGGATGGAGCCGATCGACGCGCACAGCACGCCGAGCACCCCGCCCTCGGCGCAGGAGGGCACCATGCCGGGCGGCGGCGGCTCGGGGTAGAGGCAGCGGTAGCAGGGGCCGTGCTCGGCCCAGAACACCGACGCCTGGCCGTCGAACCGGTAGATCGAGCCCCAGACGTACGGCTTGCCGAGCAGGACGGCGGCGTCGTTCACCATGTAGCGGGTGGCGAAGTTGTCGGTGCCGTCCACGATCAGGTCGTACCCGGAGAAGATCTCCATGACGTTGTCGCGGTCGAGCGCGACGTCGTGCACCACGACGTCGATCAGCGGGTTGATGTCGCGGACGGTCTCGGCGGCCGACTCGACCTTCGGCTTGCCGAGCGACGACTGCCGGTGGATGATCTGCCGCTGCAGGTTGGACTCGTCGACGACGTCGAAGTCGATGACGCCGAGGGTGCCGACCCCGGCGGCCGCCAGGTAGAGCAGGGCGGGGGAGCCGAGGCCGCCCGCGCCGACGACCAGGACCTTGGCGTTCTTGAGGCGCTTCTGCCCGGCCATGCCCACGTCGGGAATGATCAGGTGCCGCGAGTAGCGGTTGACCTCGTCGCGGGTGAGCTCCGGGGCGGGCTCGACCAGAGGTGGCAACGACACGTGAGTGCTCCTGTGCTGGCGTTCGACGTTCAGGGACGGCGGGACGTCATCGTCCTCCCACGGCACAACCTTGCCATGTGCCGCGGCATTCCCGGCAGCCGCCCGCCGGACGGTCGCCGGTGTCTCCCCCGCTACCGGAATGGATCGCCATAAAAGGGGCACCGTACGGGCGCGAGGCCGGCGACCGGACCGGCCGCGGGTGAGGAGAGGTGACGGGCATGGGGTTCATGAAGAGGCTCACGGGGGAACGGGCCGGCCGCCGGACGGCGGGGAGGCGGCGCAAGCCCAGCCAGCGCGAGCTGCGGGCGCGGATGCGCACCGAGCAGGCCGAGCAGAAGCTCCTGGAGACCGAGGCCCTCATCCACGAGGAGGCCGAGCGGCTGCGCCGCGGCACCCGGACTTCCGCATAATCCGGGCTTTCAGGGGCATAGCCGGGTTGGACGACTCTCCGTACACGAGGAGGAACCATGGGTTTCCTCGACAAGCTGAAGAACAAGGCTCAGCAGGCCAAGGGCCGGGGCAAGGAAGAGGCCGGACGCCAGTCCGGTGACCCGTACCTGGAGGCCGAGGGCAAGAGCGACCGCGCGACCGGCGGCGCCAAGCAGGTCGGCGAGAAGGCCAAGGACGCCGCCAGGGAGGCGAAGCGGGCCGTGGAGTGAGTCCGCGGACCTCGGCCTCCGGCCGCGGAACCTGGTGAAGCGGGCCCCTCTGCGGAGGGGCCTCTTCCCTTTCTCCGCCGGGCCGCGATGCCCGGCCTTCGCGGGATGACCGGCGGAATGTCGCGAAGCGCCGTTAATCTTGACTGTTGTGGCATTCCTGCCCCCCTCCCAGCAGCCGCCCCCGCCGCGGTCCCCGCACCAGCCCGGCGCGCCCGGCGGCTTCCGCCCGCCCGGGCCGCCCGGCCCGCCCGCGAACCCGCGCCCCGGGCCCGCGCGCCCGTTCGGCGCGCCGCCGCGCCCGGCGGGCGAGGGCGGCGGCCCGCCGACCGTGCTGGGGCTGACCGGCCGCCAGTGGATGCTCGCGGCGCTCGTCGTCGGCTGCTGCTACCTCATCGCCACGGGGATCTCGTTCGTCGGCACCTGGGCGACCCTCAGGCGCGAGCCCACCAACGCCGAACTCCAGACCGCCGCCAACAAGGAGGTCGCGCAGCGCTGGGAGGCGTGGCCCGCGCGGCGCGTGTTCCCCGAGCGGCTCAGTTACCGTCCGACGGGCAACCACACCGAGTACGCCTCCCGGACGGGGATCGTCCCCGACGCCGGCTGCGTCCAGGGCGTGGACGAGGAGATCGCGACGACGATCGTCAGGCACGGCTGCCGGGCCGTCCTGCGCGCGACCTACGTCGACCAGCTGCAGGGCGTCGTCGTCACCGTCGGGGTGGTGGCGTTCCCCGACCCGTGGAAGGCCGACCGGGCCTACAAGGAGCTGCCCGGCTCGCAGGGCCCGGAGGGGACGGGCTCCGTCCGCCCGGCCCTGCGCGCCGCCGCGTTCCCGGGGACCGCGTCCGCCCGCTTCACCGACGAGGCCAGGCAGGACCGGACGATCGACCGCGGGGGCCCCTACGTCGTGCTGACCACGTCCGGCCAGGCCGACGGCCGCCCCGCCTCCGCGATCAAGAAGGCGCGCCCGGGCGAGCCGTTCGCGGTGTCCCCGCAGATCGCCCACGCGATCGCGCGGACCCTGTCGGCCAAGGCCCTGCCCGACTGCGACCAGCCCGAGTGGCAATGCTGAGGGGGGCGCGGGTGAGGCGTCGCGGTCTGCCGGCGGCCGCCGCGGCGGTGGTCGTGGCCGGAACCTGGCTGATGCCCGTCCACGCGCGCGCCGACGCGGTGCGGGACGGGCAGCGCCCCGTCCTCGCCCTGCTCGGCATGGAGACCGCCTGGAAGGTGACCAAGGGCGCCGGCGTGACGGTCGGCGTCGTCGACTCGGGCGTCGATCCCACGCAGCCGGACCTGCGCGGCAGGGTCACCGTCGGCCCCAACATGCTCGCCGGGATCGACGCGGGGACGACCCCCGCGCGACTGCACGGCACCGGGATGTCGACGCTGATCGCCGGGCAGGGGCACGGCCCGGGCGGCAGGTCGGGCGTCATCGGCATGGCCCCGCAGGCGCGCATCCTCGCCGTCCGGACGATCGGCGAGCCGGAGGACGCCAGCTACCGCCGCTTCCGGGCGGCGGGCAGCGCGAACGGAGCGGTGGCGCGCGGCATCCGCTACGCCGCCGACCACGGCGCCGACGTCATCAACCTGTCGCTCGGCAGCGGGGACGACGACCCGGCCGAGCGCGAGGCCGTCGGCTACGCCATCGGCAAGGGCGTCGTGGTGGTCTCGGCCGTCGGCAACGACGGCGACGAGGAGCGGCTGCTGGACGGCGACGGGTTCGCGCCGTACTTCTACCCGGCGTCCTTCCCCGGTGTGATCGCGGTCGCGGCGACCGAGCCCGGCCACTCCCGCGCGCCGTTCTCCAACCGCAACTACTCGGTGCTGCTGTCGGCGCCGGGCACGGGCCTGCCCGTCGGGGCGCCGGGCGGCCGGTACTTCGCGAGCAGCGGCACCAGCGACGCCAGCGCGATCGTCGCCGGGATCGCGGCGCTGATCCGCGCGAAGCACCCCCGGATGGCGCCCGCGCTGGTCGCGCAGGCGCTGATCCAGAGCACCCGGCACGGCCCGTCCGGGGGCTACGACCCGGAGATCGGGTTCGGGGAGGTGCACGCGGCCCGGGCCCTGTCGGCGGCGGACTCGCTGGCCTCGGCGTCGCCCGGCCCGGCGCAGGCCAAGCCCGCCGGGCAGCGGTTCGGGAAGCAGGACCCCGGCCCGGTGGAGGTCATCGAGCGGCCCTTCTGGGTCCGCCCGCTGGTCATCGTGATCGTGCTGCTCGGGCTCGGCGGGACGGCCGGAGGTTTCGCGCTCGCGGTCGCGTTCCGGCGGCGCCACTCCGCGCGGCCTCCCGCCGCCCCGTCCTGAGCCGCCTTGGGCTACGCTCCGCTGGTGTCGCGCGCCGAGATCTCCGCTCCGGACGGCGAGCCGGAACCGGGCGCCGGACGGCGGATCTCCGGCAGGACGGCCGCGCTGGTGGCCGCGCCGGCGTGCGCGACCGTCCTGCTCGTGGCCGGGGTGCGGCTGACCTCCGAGCTGACCCGCGCCCCCACCCCCGCCGAGCGCGCGGAGGCCGCGGCGGCGGAGCGGTCCGGCCGCTACCGCACCTGGACGGCCGGGCGGATCTTCCCCGCGGGCCTGGCCTACCGGCTCGGCCAGGCGTCCGCCGAGACGGCCCGCCGGGTGGGGATCGGCCCCGACACCCGCTGCGAGACGGCCGTGGACGACGCGTTCGCCGGGACCCTGACGGCCCGCGGCTGCCGCGCCGTGCTGCGCGCCACCTACCTCGACCAGGCGCAGGGGCTCGCGGTCACGGTCGGCGTGGTCGTGCTCCCGGACGAGCGGTCCGCGCGCGAGGCCGTCGCCTTCTTCCCGTCCCGCAAGCCCGGCCCGGGGCTGCGCGCGCTGCCGCTCCCGGGTTCGGTGGCCGCCCGGTTCGGCGACGCCGCCCGGCAGGCGTCCACCGCCGCGCAGCGCGGCCCGTACGTGGTCGCGGCGACGGCCGGGTACGCCGACGGGCGTCCCGCGATGCGCGGCTCGCCGGCCGACGCGGCCGAGCTGGCGCCGCAGCTCGTCCAGGGCGTCCTGCGGCCGCTGACCGCACCCGCTGAGGTCCGCTGCGGCGCCCGGGAGTGGCGGTGCTGAGGCGCGCCGCGGCCGGGGCCGCCGCGGTGGCGCTGGCCGCGGCCCCCGCCGCGCCGCCGGCCCGCGCCGCCGGACCCCGGAGCGCGGCCCTCGCCTCCGACCCGGTGCGGGACGCGGTCACCCCCGTCCTGGAGTCGCTGCACGTGCCGCGCGCCTGGACGATGTCCAAGGGCGGCGGCGTCACCGTCGCCGTCCTCGACTCGGGTGTGGACGAGGGCCAGGCCGACCTCGCGGGCTCCGTCACCACCGGGCCCGACTACACGCGCGGCGCGAACCCGCCCGGCGTCCCGCCGAAGCGGCTGCACGGCACCAACATGGCGTCGATCATCGCCGGGCACGGGCACGGCCCCGGCGGCGCCGAGGGGGTCGTCGGCGTCGCGCCCGAGGCCCGCCTGCTGTCCCTGCGGGTGATCCTGGAACGCGACGAGCCGGGCTTCGCGGAGTTCACCGGCGGCGCGCGCTACACGGGGACGATCGCCCAGGGCATCCGGTACGCCGTCGACCACGGCGCCGACGTGGTCAACCTGTCGCTCGGCCGCTCCTACCCCACGCCGCGCGAGCGCGACGCCGTCGCCTACGCGATCAGCCGGAACGTCGTCGTGGTCGCGGCCGCCGGCAACAGCGGAGCCGAGGACGACCCGCGCGGCGCGGGCGGCCGTCCCGCCCCGGCGCGCGGCGCCCCCCGGCCCGGGAGCGGCGGCTCCACCAGGTACCTGTACCCGGCGTCGTTCCCCGGCGTGATCTCCGTGGCCGCCGTGGACGCGCGGGGCCGGCACGCCGGGTTCTCCAACCGCAACTCCGGCGTCGTCGTGTCCGCGCCCGGCGTGCGGATCGTCGGCGCGGGCCCGGACGGGCGGTACTGGATCGGGGACGGCACGAGCCCGGCGACCGCGTTCGTCTCCGGCGTCGCCGCGCTCATCCGGTCGCGCCACCGCGGCCTCGCACCCGCACTGGTCACGCAGGCCGTCGCGGCGAGCACCGCGAACCGCCCGGCGCGCGGCTACGACCGGGGCGTCGGGTTCGGGCGGGTGGACGCCGCCGCCGCGCTCGCCGCGTCCGACGCCCTGGCGGGGGCCCGGACGGACGGTGCGGGCCTGCCCGCCGGGAAGCGGTTCGCGACCGGTCCGGTCCGCCCCGTCCAGGTCGTCCACCGCTCCGGCGGTCTCGTTCTCGCCTACTCGCTGATCTGCGCGCTGTGCCTGCTCGGCCTGGCGGGCGCCGCCGTCCTGCTGCGCGCCGAGCGGGATCCGGGAGAATGAGCGGATGTGGTCCGAACCTGACGAGTACGCCGAGGCGGTGCTGGACGCCGTGGAGCGCATCCCGCCGGGCCGCGTCCTGTCCTACGGAGACGTGGCCGAGCTGGTCGGGCGGGGCGGGCCGCGGCAGGTCGGGCGCGTGATGTCGCTGTACGGGGGCGCCGTCCCGTGGTGGCGGGTGATCCGCGCGGACGGGAACCCGCCGAGCGGCCACGAGCTCCGGGCCCACGAGAACTACCGCGCCGAGGGGACGCCGCTGCGCCCGGACGGCCGCCGCGTCGACATGGCCCGCGCCCGCTGGACGGGCCCCGCCTGACCGGGCGGAACCGGCCTAGGACGTCCGGGCCGGGTGCAGCCGGAAGGCGCCGGCGATCACCACGGCCAGCACGGCGGGACTGACGGCCGCGGCCGCGACGGGGGCGCTGGTCATCAGCGCGCCCGCCACCGCCGCCCCGGCGGCGAGGCTGAGGATCACCGCGGTCCGCAGCCCGGCCGCCGCGCCCTGCCCGACCGCGAGACCGCCCATCATCGAGGTCAGCGTGCCGGTGACGAACGTGGTGGTGATCCCGTCGGCGGCCATGCTGCGCGCCGCCGCCGTCTGCGCGCCCATCGCCACCGACGACAGGGAGACGAGGGCGAGCAGCCCGCCGCCGCGCGGCTCGGCGCCCGCGGCGGCCCACCCCGCGAGGAACGCGGTCTGCAGCGCCAGCACGAACGCCAGGACGGCGGTAACGCGGGGCGGCCACACCCGTCCGGCGGTGGTGCGTCCCGCGATGAGGAACCCGGCGAGCAGGCCGAGCGCGAACGCGAGCGTCGCGGCGCCGCAGCGGGCCAGGTCGGCGCCGTTCCCCTCGCCGGCGGCGAGGCCGAACAGCACGATGTTGCCGGTCATGTTGGCGGTGAAGACCTTCTCCATGCCGAGGAACCCGACGATGTCGGTCGTCCCGGCGCCGAAGGTGAGCAGGACCAGGAGCGCGGCGCGCCACCGGAGGGCGGCGCGCGGCGGGCCCCACGCCGCCGCGGCGGGCGCGGCGGCGGGGGGCGGATCGGACAGGTCGGAGGACGCGGTCACCGTGCTCCCTAGTAGATGATCAGACCGGCGACCGTGGCGACGACGAGGCCGGCGATCACGGGCAGGAACGAGCGGCGGACGAGGTCGAGCACCGGCACGCGGGCGAACCCGGCCACCGCGATCAGCGACGACCACGCGATCAGCACGCCGCCGCCGGCCCAGATGCAGCCCATCTGCCCGATCGCGGCGAGCAGCGCCGGGTCGACGCCGGAGGCCGGGCCGAGCGAGCCGGCCAGCGAGCCGGTGAGCGGCAGCCCGGAGAACCCGGAGCCGTCCAGCCCGGTGACCATCCCGATGATCAGCACGCCGAAGCCGACGACGTACTGGCTGTCGGGGATCGCGTCCTGCATCCGGACGACGGCGTCGAACAGGAAGCCGGGCGCCTTCGCGCCCTCCTCCATGCCCATGATCTTCCCGGCGAAGTCGGCGTTGCCGATGAAGAAGAACCCGGCGATCGGGATCACGACCCCCATCGCCTTCATCGCGAAGACCAGCCCGTCCACGATGTGGTCGGCGCACCGCTCCAGGCTGCCCCGGCCGTCCTTGGCGATGGCGGCGGCCAGCAGCAGCGCCGTGGCGACCCCGCCGACGAGCGCGGCGGCGTCCCCGCCCACCACCTCCGGGACGAGCCCGGTGAACTTGCCCAGCATCATGTAGCCGACGAGGCCGATCAGGGCCAGCGGGACGATCGCGGCGAACGCCTTGGACCGCCGGGGGCAGTCCGCGCCCGGCCGGTCGCCGCCGTTCAGCGACGACAGCGCCCGCCGCGTCATCTCGTCCGACGCCTCGCCCGCGTCGCCCGCCTCGCCCGATCCGCCGGAGCGGGGTCCGGGCACGGTGGACGAGCCGCCGCCGGACCCGGAGCCGGGCCCGTGGTCGAGGACGGCCACGCCGCCGCCGTCGCCGCCGCCCGCCGCGGCGGGCTCCGGCTGCAGGACGCGCCGCCGCGGCAGCACGCGGATGAGCGAGCGGCGTGGCGCCGGCGCCTCCAGCTCCGACTCCCCGGCCTCCCAGCGTTCGAGCAGTGCC
>NZ_JBEZJP010000260.1:0-11512 GCF_040653175.1 Actinomadura sp. NPDC048032 | reverse complement strand
GGAGGGGGTACCCACCGATCCGCCCGGCCACCCGGGCCGGGCGGACGCACCCGCGCTACCAGCCGCGGCCGGCGAACTTCTGGTCCTCGCCGAGGGAGGCGGCGTTGATGCCGACCATGGCCTCGCCGAGACCGCGGGACACCTTGGCGATCACGTCGGGGTCGTCGTGGAAGGTGGTGGCCTTCACGATCGCCTCGGCGCGCTGGGCCGGGTTGCCGGACTTGAAGATCCCGGAGCCGACGAAGACGCCCTCGGCGCCGAGCTGCATCATCATCGCGGCGTCGGCGGGGGTCGCGATGCCGCCGGCGGTGAACAGCACGACGGGCAGCTTGCCCGCCTGCGCGACCTCCTTGACCAGCTCGTAGGGGGCCTGGAGCTCCTTGGCCGCGACAAAGAGCTCGTCCTCGGGCAGGTTCTGCAGGCGGCGGATCTCCTGCCGGATCTTGCGCATGTGCGTGGTGGCGTTGGAGACGTCGCCGGTGCCCGCCTCACCCTTGGAGCGGATCATCGCCGCGCCCTCGGTGATGCGGCGCAGCGCCTCGCCCAGGCTGGTGGCCCCGCAGACGAAGGGGACGGTGAACGCCCACTTGTCGATGTGGTTGTCGTAGTCGGCGGGCGTGAGCACCTCGGACTCGTCGATGTAGTCGACGCCGAGGGCCTGCAGCACCTGCGCCTCGACGAAGTGGCCGATGCGGGCCTTGGCCATGACGGGGATGGAGACCGCGGCGATGATCCCGTCGATCATGTCGGGGTCGCTCATCCGGGAGATGCCGCCCTCGGCGCGGATGTCGGCGGGGACCCGCTCCAGGGCCATGACGGCGACCGCGCCCGCGTCTTCGGCGATCTTCGCCTGCTCGGGCGTGACGACGTCCATGATCACGCCGCCCTTGAGCATCTCCGCCATGCCGCGCTTGACGCGGGCGGTCCCGGTCTCGGGCGCGGCGTTGTCAGGGGCGGGAGTGGAAGTGGACACGGGCATTCCTCACGTGGACGGACGACAAGTCTTTTTCCCATGTTATTGCCTGCTCGCATGACCTCTCGACCCGGCAGAGTGTCAGCGGAGGGCGCCGGCCGCTTACGGAGTGACGGGCGGGGGCCGCCAGGCGCGGCGGGCTAGGGGATGTAGGGCTTTCCTTCGTTGACGAGCACGACCCAGACCTGGCCGCGGGCGAAGTTCATCGGCTTGCCGTCGGCGGTGCTGTAGGTGGTGCCCTTGTCCTCGGAGGGACGCGACCACTTGGCGCCGTAGGCCTTGCCGTCGCGCAGGACGACCGCGCGCCCGGTGCCGGTGGTGTGGATCAGCGGCGTGTAGCTGCCGAGGAAGTCGTGGAACTTCGAGCGGGTCGTCTTGGCGTACTGGACGACGACGGTCTTACCGCCGAGCACCCCGCCCTCGGCGGCGCGGTCGGGGGTGCCGCCCCAGCTGGCGAGCCACCGCTTCTGCTTGGCCGACCACGTGAAGCCCATCGTGGCGGTGGGCCACCGGGCGGTGAACGACCGGGTGGGCTTGCCGCCCTCGGGGGCGTCCCCGAAGGTGAAGCCGATGTCGCGCGGCTTGGCGGCCTTCGGCGCCTGCTTCAGCAGGTTCCTCGGATCGGCGTAGAGGTTGTAGGGGATGCGCCTGTCGCCGGAGCGGAAGTAGGCGCCGCCCGCGTTCTCCTGGGAGATGTCGTACACCGGCGCCTTGCGGATGTACTTCTTCATCTTGCTCTGGACGCCGGAGAACGCGAAGGCGGGACGGCCGAACTGCGGAAGGATGTGCAGGTCGGAGATGCGGGCGCTGCGGACGGGCCCGACCTTCTTCGGCAGCTTGGAGGAGTAGACCGCCATCAGCCGGGTCTCGCCGCCCTCGACCTGCTCGACGTAGACGATGTCGGCGGCCGAGACGCCGCTCTGCGGGAGCGCGGGCCGGGTGTTCTCGATCTTGACCGCGAGGACGGGGTTGCCCAGCCCCTTGGCGCCGCCGGTGAACGGATGCGTCGCGGGGGTCGGCGTCCCGCCGGCCTGGGGCGCGTCCGTGGCGCTCGGCGCCGGCGGCGGCGCCGGCTTCGCGCCGTCCGAGCCCGAGCAGGCCGACAGCCCGGCGCCGAGGACGAGGACGCCCATTCCCGCGGCCGCGCGTCCCCGGACGGTGGTGTCCCAGACAGATCGCACGATCTACCCCTCCTTTGGACGATCTGCCAGAGGGTAGCGAACGTGATCCCGTGCGCTCGCCCGTCCGGTGGTACGGCCGCGCGGGGCTCCCCCGATCAACGCGGCTCCGGCGGATCGCGGGCCGTCAGATCCCGGGCGGGTCGTCGTCGATCTCGAAGAAGTCCGGGAGCGGGGCCCTCCCGGCGAGCGGGAGCACGCGGATGAGCAGCTTGCGGCGCGCGATCCGGGCCTGGGAGACGGCGTCGTTGTAGAAGCGGCGGGCGTAGGCGACCTTCGCGGCGGCGGACGACAGCTCCTCCAGGACCGCCCTGCCGTCGCCGCCGCCCCGGGCGTCGAGCGCGTCGACGAACCCGGGCTGGTCGACGGTGGCGCGCAGGGCCCGCGACAGGTCGCTCTCGGCGAACTCGCGGCCCTCGGCGTCTGCGGTGCGGGCCTCGTGGGCGGCGGTGGCCAGCACCAGGCTGGTGGCGGGGTCCAGGAGCCGGGACGCGGCCAGCTCCAGCGTGGCGGCGGCGCGCCTGACGAGCGCGGCGTCGAGCGCGGCGCGGGCGGTCTCGACCCGCACGTGCAGCCGGTCGAGACGGGTGGCGCGCCACGACACGTACACCGCGATCAGGAAGACGACGGCGATCCAGAACAGGACGTCGATGACCCAGTCGTAGGACATGCGGCCCCTACGCCCCGAGCCCGGACTCGACCACGCGGACGCGGCCGCCGGTGACGGTCTCGTACACCCGCACCACGTCGCGGGCCACCGACGACCAGTCGTAGGTCCGCACGGCCGCGCGCGCCTCGGCCGACAGCTGCTTGCGGCGGGCCGGGTCGTCGAGCAGCGCCCCGGCCGCCGCGGCGAGCGCCTCGTGGTCGCCGACCGGGAACAGCACCCCGGCCCGGCCGCCGCGCAGGACGCGGTCGAACGCCTCGATGTCGCTGGCGATGATGGGCGCGCCCGCCGCCATGGCCTCGGCGAGGACGATGCCGAAGCTCTCGCCGCCGAGGTTGGGCGCGACGAACACGTCCACCGAGTGGTAGGCGCGGACCTTGTCGGCCTCGCTCACCAGGCCGAGCACGACGACGCGGTCGCGGAGGTCGGCCGGGACCCGGGCCAGCACGTCGCCGGCGTCGCCGGGGCCGGCGAGCAGCAGCCGCAGCCCGGGCCGCGCCCGGGCGAGGACCTCGAAGGCGCGCAGCAGCACCTGCAGGCCCTTGCGCGGCTCGTCCATCCGGCCGAGGAAGCCGAGCGCTCCCCCGTCGCCGCCCCCGGGCGGCGTGTCGGTGCGGCCGCGCCAGCCGGCCAGCGGCTCCGCCATCGCGTAGCGCTCGGTCGCGACGCCGTTCGGGATCAGCACGGCGTCGCCGCCGAGATGCTCGACGAGGGTGGTGCGGGCGGCCTCCGACACCGCGATCCGGCCGGTGATCTTCTCCAGGGCGCTCTGCAGGATCGGCGCGGTGACCGACAGCGCCCGCGACCTCTCGTAGGACGCGTGGAACGTGCCGACGATGGGCCCGTCGGCCGCCCAGCAGGCGAGCAGCCCGAGCGAGGGCGCGGCGGGCTCGTGGACGTGCAGGACGTCGAACCCGCCCTCGCGGATCCAGCGCCGGACCCGCCCGGCCGACAGGAAGCCGAACGCCAGCCGCGCGACCGAGCCGTTGTACGGGACGGGGACGGCGCGTCCGGCGGACGCGACGTAGGGCGGCAGGTCCGCGTCGTCGTCGGCGGGCGTGATGACCGACACCTCGTGACCGAGCGCGATCAGCGCCTCGGTGAGGTCGCCGATGTGCTGCTGGACACCGCCCGGCACGTCCCAGGTGTAGGGGCAGACGAGTCCCACCTTCATCGGCCGGCCCTCATCTTCGGCCGTCCGCGAGGTCGTCCACCCAGACCTTCTGCAGCATGTGCCAGTCCTCGGGGTGGGCGGCGATGCCCTCCTCGAAGGCGCGCGCGAGGTCCTGGGTCATGGCCTGGATCTTCTCCTGTCTGCCGCCCTCGTCCGGCACGGGGACCTCCTCGTGGACCCGCGCCGCCCAGTACTCGCCCTCATACCAGAGTGTCACGGGAATGAGGGCGGCGCCCGTCTGGAGGGCCAGCGCGGCCGACACGGCGGGCATCCGGGCGGTGGCGCCGAAGAACTCCACGTCGATGCCGCTCTCGGTCAGGTCGCGGTCGACGACCAGGCACACCGGCCGGCCGGCGCGCAGCCGCTGCGCCATCCGCCCGTAGGCGGAGGCGCCCTTGTGCGCGAGCACCTCCATCCCGAGGCCCTCGCGGAACTCGACGAACCGGTCGAACAGCGACGCGGGTTCGAGCCGCTCGGCGACGGTGGTGAAGGGGTAACCGTTGTGCACCAGCCACGCGCCCGCGTGCTCGTAGTTGCCCATGTGGGGAAGCGCCAGGATGACCCCGCGCCCGGAGTCGAGGTTGGTGAAGATCTTCTTTTCGCCGGTGACCCGCATCCGGCCGAGGATCCGCGCCCGGTCGTACTCGGGCAGGCGGAAGACCTCCAGCCAGTAGCGGAAGTAGGAGCGCAGGACCTTCTTGCTGAGGACGCGGACCTCGTCGTCGACGGCGTCCTTGCCGAGGACGCGGCACAGGTTCTTCTCCAGCTGCCGCACGCCGCCGCCGTAGCGGTGCCAGGTGCGGTCGGCGAGCGCGGCGAACAGCAGGCGCGCCGCGCTCTCCGGCATCTTGCGGACGACCGTCCAGCCCAGGGCGTAGACGGCGTCGGTCACCTCGTCCCGAAGGGACGGCGCCTCCGCGCGGCGGGGCGTGGTCATGGACGCGGCTCCGGCGTCTTCTCGGCTCCGTTCTGCGCGCCGTTCCCGGCCCCCGCGCCCGCGCCGGGCCTCGCCTGGGCGTACACCGCCGCGAACCGCTGCCCGACGGTGACGGTGCTGAGCACGGCGAGGCCCCAGAGGGCGACGGCGAGGATGTAGGGGACGCCGAGCCCGTCGAACCCGGCCGCGACCAGGACGACGATGAGGCGCTCGGCGCGCTCGGCGATGCCGACGTTGCAGGTGTAGCCGAGGCCCTCGGCGCGGGCCTTGGCGTAGGAGACCACGACCCCGGCGACCAGGCAGTACAGGGCGACCCCGGCGAGGGGCTCCTGCCCGGCCCGGTACAGCCCGATCATCAGCCCGGCGAAGATCGCGGCGTCGGCGACGCGGTCCATGGTGGAGTCCAGGAACGCGCCGAACGCGGAGATCTTCCCGGTGACCCGGGCGACCGCGCCGTCGAGCATGTCGAACAGCACGAACGCGGTGATGACCATCGTCCCCCAGAAGAACTCCCCGCGGGGGAACAGCACGAGCGCGCCGGCGGCGACGCCGATCGTCCCGATGACGGTGATGGCGTTCGGCGAGACCCCGGTCCGCGCGACCGCCTGTCCGACGGGGGTGAGGACTCGCCCCAGCGCGGGCCTGATCTTGTTGAGCATCGACGTCCGTTCTCGTGATCATCGGGAGTCGCGGCCACCGGGAGTCGTGCTCACCGGAGCGGCCCCGCCGCGGGCGACCGGCGCTCGCGCGGCGCGCCCATCGTAGTGCGCACGCCGCGGACGCGCGGCCGGTCGCCCGGGCCGCCGCCCCGCGGCCCGGACCGATCGCGGTTGTTTGCCGTTCACCCCTTGTGATCCCGGCCCTCACGGGAAAGGCTGTTGACACGGGTGTGACGTCGGTCACGCGCGATGGACGAGGTCGGACGCCGCACTCGGACGTCAGGGCCGGGCCCGCGGGGCCGGGCCCCAGCCGCACGCGGGCCTCCGCGAGAGGCCCGTCCGAGGAGGTAGTCATGGCGGACAAGGGAGGCCACCCGGGAGCCCCCGGCAGGGCACCGGAGGCCGACGGGTGCGACAGGGTGCGCAATGTCGCGCTGGTCGGCCATTCGGGGGCCGGCAAGACCACGCTCGTCGAGGCGCTGCTCGCCGCCACGGGCACGCTGCAGCGGGCGGGGAAGGTCGAGGACGGCACCACCGTCAGCGACTTCGACGAGGTCGAGGTGCGCCAGCAGCGCTCGGTCAACCTCGCGCTCGCGCCGCTGACGCACGGCGACATCAAGGTCAATCTCATCGACACGCCCGGCTACGCCGACTTCGTCGGCGACCTGCGGGCCGGGCTGCGGGCCGCCGACGCGGCCCTGTTCGTGATCTCGGCGGTGGACGGCATCGACGGGCTCACCCGGATGATCTGGGAGGAGTGCGCGGCGGTGCGGATGCCCCGCGCGGTCGTCATCACCAAGATCGACCAGCAGCGCGGCGACTACGACGACGTGGTCATGACCTGCCAGGACGTCTTCGGCGAGGGCGTCGCGCCGCTGTACTTCCCGGCCCAGGGCGACGACGGCCTCAAGGGCCTGATCGGGCTGCTGTCGCAGCGCTGCCTCGACTACTCGACCGGGAAGCGCACCGAGTGCGACCCCGATCCCCGGTACCTGGACCAGATCTCCGAGCAGCGCGCCTCGCTCATCGAGGGGATCATCCAGGAGAGCGAGGACGAGACCCTCATGGACCGCTACCTGTCCGGTGAGGAGATCGACGTCAAGGCGCTCATCGAGGACCTGGAGACCGCGGTGGCGCGCGGCAGCTTCTACCCCGTCCTCGCGACGTCGGTGCCGCACGGCGACCACCCCGGCCCGGTCGTCGGCATGCTGGAGCTCCTGGAGGTCATCACCCAGGCGTTCCCCTCCCCCCTCGAACACGGCATCCCGCCGGTGACCCCCGTGGCAGGCGGGCCCCCGAAGGAGATCTCCTGCGATCCGGACGGGCCGCTGGTCGCCGAGGTCGTCAAGACCACGTCCGACCCCTACGTCGGGCGGATCTCGCTGGTCCGCGTCTTCTCCGGGACGCTGCGCCCCGACACGACCGTGCACGTCTCCGGGCACGGCATGGAGGACCGCGGCCACGAGGACCACGACGTCGACGAGCGCGTAGGCGCGCTCACCTCGCCGCTGGGCAAGACGCAGCGCACCGTGGCGTCGTGCGGGGCGGGCGACATCTGCGCGGTGGCGAAGCTCGGGCGCGCCGAGACCGGCGACACGCTGTCGGATCCGGGCACTCCCCTGGTGATGGCTCCCTGGTCCATGCCGGACCCGCTGCTGCCGGTCGCGATCCGCGCGAAGTCCAAGGCCGACGAGGACAAGCTGAGCCAGGCGCTCGGCCGGCTCGTCGCCGAGGACCCGACGCTGCGGCTGGAGAACAACGCCGAGACGCGGCAGCTGGTGCTGTGGTGCATGGGCGAGGCCCACGCCGACGTGCTGATCGAACGGCTGCGGGCCCGGTACGGCGTCGAGGTCGAGCGGGTGGACCTGCGCGTCCCGCTGCGGGAGACGTTCGGCGGGGCGGCGAAGGGCCTCGGCCGGCACGTCAAGCAGAGCGGCGGGCACGGCCAGTACGGCATCTGCCACATCGACGTCGAGCCGCTGCCCTCCGGCGAGGGCTTCGAGTTCGTCGACAAGATCGTCGGCGGGGTCGTCCCGCGCCAGTTCATCCCGTCGGTCGAGAAGGGCGTCCGGCAGCAGATGGAGCGCGGCGTGTCCGCCGGGTACCCGATGGTCGACATCAGGGTCACGCTGCACGACGGCAAGGCCCACTCGGTCGACTCCTCGGACATGGCGTTCCAGGCCGCCGGGGCGCTCGCGCTGAAGGACGCGGCGGGCCGGGTGCCGATCCTGCTGCTGGAGCCGGTCGACGAGGTCGAGGTGCTGATCGCCGACGAGTACGTGGGACAGATCATGTCCGACCTCACCTCGCGGCGCGGCCGGGTGCTCGGCTCCCAGGCGGTGCCCGGCGGACGCACGATGATCAAGGCGGAGGTGCCGCAGCTGGAGATCGTCCGGTACGCGATCGACCTGCGGTCGATGTCGCAGGGCACCGGCACGTTCACCCGCGGCTTCCTGCGGTACGAGCCGCTCCCGTCGCATCTCGCCGACAAGGTCGCCGCCGACGGCAAGGACGGCTGACCGCACGCCCGCGGACGGGGTCCGGCGCGGGCCGGGCCCCGCCCGTCCCCTCCGCCGCGGTGACGCGCGGCGCCCGCGGACGCGACCTCGGGGGGAGCCGGGCTCATCCCGCAGGGTGACCCGCGATTCGGCCGCAGGACCGATGATCAGGGCCGGTCCGCGGTGGCATCGTGGTCGCACAATGGAAAACGTGGACGACCCCCGAGTCCCGGCCGCCCCCGGTCGCCGGGCGTTCATCAAGGGGTTCGGCCTGGCGGCCGCCGGAGCGGTCACGCTGGGCGCGGGGGCGGAGGCGGTCGGCGCCGTGGTCGGGTCCGGGAACCCGCCGTCGTCGGCGATGGCGGTGCCCATCGCCGGCCCGTGGCGGCCCGGGAGCGCGCACGTCGACGTGGTCTGGGGCGTCGACACCGCCCAGAAGCTCGTCGCCCTCACCTTCGACGACGGGCCGATGCCCAACTGGACGCCCATGGTGCACGACATCCTGGACGCCGAGCGGGTCAAGGCCACGTTCTTCCTCGTCGGGGAGCGGCTCGTCCGGCACGCGCGGCTCGTGCACGGGCGGATGGACCGGCACGAGGCCGGCAACCACACCTGGCAGCACCAGGACCTGTCGCGCCTCTCCGACGAGCGGGCCCTGGAGCAGCTGCGGCGCGCCCACAACGCCATCGGGCGGATCGTCGGGAAGGAGCCGCGGTTCCTGCGGCCCCCGTTCGGCCACCTGGGCGGGACCACGCTGAGCGCCGCGTGCCGGTTCGACTACGACATCGCGCTGTGGTCGATCAAGATGCTGGAGAAGACCTACGAGGACGACCCGCCGGCACTGGTGGACTACATCGTCGGCAACACAGGGCCCGGCACGATCCTGCTCGCCCACGACACCGGCAACCACGACCGCCTGGTCGCGCTGCGCAACCTCGTCCCCATGATCCGCGGCCTGCGCGCCAAGGGCTTCGAGTTCGTCACGGTCTCGGAGCTGATGAGCGTCTCGCAGGCCCCGTCCCGCGCGCCGGGCGACGGGGGCCTGCGGCGCGCCGTGCCCCCCGCCTAGGACGGCCGGCGCGCGGACGCCGGAAGGTCAGGCGTGCGGCCAGGCGTCGGCCAGCATCTGCCGGGTGTCGCGCAGGAGCTGCGGGAGCACCTTGGTGTGCCCGACGACCGGCATGAAGTTGGTGTCGCCGCCCCAGCGCGGGACGACATGCTGGTGCAGGTGGGCCGCGATGCCGGCGCCGGCGACGAGACCGAGGTTCATGCCGACGTTGAAGCCCTGCGCGCCGCTGGCCTTGCGCAGCGCCGTCAGGGACCGCTGCGTGAACGTCGCCAGCTCCACGTACTCCGGCTCTTCGAGGTCGGCGTAGTCGGCGACGTGCCGGTACGGGACCACCATCAGGTGCCCGGAGTTGTAGGGGTAGAGGTTCAGCACCGTGAACACCGACGTCCCGCGCGCGACGATGAGCCCGTCCTCGTCGCTCATCTTCGGGATCTCGCAGAACGGGCAGCCGTCGCCCGAGCCCGCGCCCGTGGGCTTGTTCTCGCCCTTGATGTAGGCCATCCGGTGCGGGGTCCAGAGCCGCTGGAAGTTGTCGGGCGTGCCGGCGCCGCCCCTCTCCTCCTCGAAGCGGGGCGTGCGCTCGTTCCCGGCGCCGGCCCCGGGCGCGTCCTCGCGCCCCTGCTGCACCACGGACTCCTCCGGCTCTGCGCTCAAGGCGGCGGTCTCCTTTTGTTCACGGCCTGACCAGCAGCATAGAGAGAGTCGCCCTCGGGGCTGTAGCCGGGATCCCCTAGCATGACCCGTCGGCGGGTCTTCGGACGCGCCCGCGATCCGGTGCCTGCGTGACGTTCCGCGCGTCGCTCCGACACCATGGTCACCCGACCGAACCGCAGGGAGCGATCATGACCGGGCTCGACAAGCGCCAGACCGGGAACGCCGAGCAGGGGCCGGGGGCCGGGCCCGGACCGCGGTTCCCCGGGGCGCCCGCCGGCCGCCCGGAGACCGATCCTCCCCCCGTCACGCCGTCGCAGGGCCCTGGTTCCCCGGCCGCACCTTCCCCTGGCGTGCCGTCCTCTGGCATGCCGTCCCAGAGCGTGCCGTCCCAGAGCGTGCCCTCCCCGAACATCCCGTCCCCGGGTGCGCCGCTGCCGGGGATGCCGCAGGGGGCGCCGCTGTCCGCGCCTCCCGCGACCGCGACGCAGCAGCCGGTCCCGCCGCCGCGGGGCGTGCTGTCGTCGGGGCCGAACGCGGTGCCGATGACCATGCACGGCTCGTCCGGCGACCTCAGCGCGCCGGTGGACGGCCGCATCACGATCGGCAACGCGGTGATCGGGAAGATCGCCGCGTTCGCCGCGCTGGAGGTGGAGGGCGTCGCCGGCCTCAGCGTCCGGGAGGAGCCCGCCGCCACGGGCGTTCGCGTCGTCCAGAACGACGACGAGGTCACGCTGGACGTCGCCATCGCCGTCGAGTACGGCCTCGTGATCAAGGACGTGGCGACGAAGGTGAAGGCGAACGTGGCGCGGGTGGCGGGCATGATGCTCGGGACGCGGGTCGCCGCCGTCAACGTGTCGGTCGAGGACGTCCGTCAGGCGGGACGGGCGTAGCAGTTCTCCATCCCGCCCCCCACCGAGATCGTGGTGACCTTGACGCGCTCGACCAGCTGCGGCGCGACGCCCGTGAAGTGGAACGTCTGCGGCCCGCCGGTGCGCACGGTCCTCTGCTGGGCGGTGGGCTCCCGTCCGCGCAGTGACAGCTCCGCCCGGATCGCGCCGCTGGCGGAGACCGCGATGACGACGTCCACGCCCGTGGGAGTGGCCCGGTAGGACGCCGTCCCCTTCGGGCAGGCGCCGACGCCGCCGCTCGATCCGTTCTGGGAAGGGATCTGCGGTCCGCCGCCCGGGCCGCCGGACCCGCCGGACCCGCCGCCGGGATAGGGCCGGTCGCCTCCGGTCTGCTGCGGTGCGGGACCGGTCGGGGTGACGGGCAGGCCCTCGCCTCCGGGGAGGCCCGTCCCCGCCTCCGGCGCGGACGGGTCCGCCGTCCCCCCGGAGCCGGCGGCCCCCTTCGTGCCCCCGTCCATCAGGGGCATGAGGAGCACGATGACGGCGGCCGCGACGAGCGCCAGGGTGCCGGTGTAACCGGCGATCCGGAGCCAGAGCGACCGCCCCCGCCGCCCCGGCCTCCTGGACTTCATCTCCGCTGACTCCCCGGTCCTCGAACGTGAGCGATGAGGCTACCGGCTCAGACCTGCACGCGGGTCCGCACGGCCTCGACGATCTCCTCGACCGCCTCGTCGATCGGGACGCCGTTCTTCTGCTCGCCGTTGCGGTACCGGAACGACACCGCGTCCTTGGCGACGTCGTCGTCGCCCGCCAGCAGCATGTACGGCACCTTCTGCTTCTGCGCGTTGCGGATCT